>JAPPLJ010000002.1:0-94062 GCA_028819475.1 Rhodospirillaceae bacterium | reverse complement strand
TTTCCCCGCCCCCGCCCCACCACCTCCCCCAAAACCCCCCCCCCCCCCGCACACCCCCCCGCCCGCCCCCAGCCCGCCCCCCCCCCCCGCCGCCCCCCGCGGGCGGCGGGGGTCGTCTTCCGGTTATCCATGACGGAACGGACCCTCCGGATTCGCCGGAATCGGGAGGGCCCGCGCGGCCTTTACTTCCTGTATTCGGCCAGTTGCTTCTGGACCCGGTCCATGAAGCCCTTGTCCCAACTGGTCCCGTCAAGACTCTTCCAGACCTTCCTGGCGACGTCGATGAAAGGCTTCTTGTCGACCTCGAGAACCGTCATGCCCTTTTCCCTGACGCCCTTGAAGGCCGCGGCCATGGATTTCGCCAGTTCGGCGTCGCTGTAGGCGGCGGCGGTCTTCATGCCCTCGCCGACCGCCTTCTTGAGGCTGTCCGGCCAGGATTGCCATTTCTTCTCGCCGACGTAGGCCATCCACGCGCCCAGCGCGTGGTCCGTCTTCGAGAAGTATTTCTGGACCGAGTACAGCCCGCGCGGATAGACGACCTCGATGCCGTTGTCCTGGCCTTCGACCAGCCCGGTCCTGGCGGCGGTGAAGAACTCCGAGAAAGGCATCGGGGTCGGGATCGCGCCGAGCGCCTTAAAGAAGGCGATGAACGGCGGCGAGCCGGGAACCCGCATCTTCAGGCCATTCATGTCGGCCGGGCCGCGCACTGGCGTCTTGGCCGTGGTGATCGCCCGCGGCGAGCGTGCGCCCATGTAGCCGACCCAACGAACCCCGCCGGCACCGAGTTGCGCGACCATTTCCGCAAACAGCGGGCTGTCGAAAAACTTCAGGAATTCCTGCTGGCTCCGGAACGCATAAGGCGCGGCGGTCACGCCGAAATTGCGGCCTTCCTTGAGTAAGGTCGGCTGGGCGTTCGTCCCCTGGTACAGGTCGAGCGTGCCCAGCTTGAGCATCTGCATCATCTCCTTGCCGCTGCCGAGTTGCTGGCTGGGAAAGAGCTTGATGGTGTATGCACCGCCGGTTTTTTCCTTGACGTGTTCGGCAAGCTTTTCGGCGGCCTTGTAAGCCAGAGACTTGTTGGACACCAACAGGCCCATTCTCAACGTTTTCGCGTCCGCCTTCATCGGCAGAAAGGTTGCAGCGGCAAAGGCAGCAGCCAGCGCGGCCAGCGGTAATCTCTTCATTTCGATCATCCCTCATTTTCGATTGGAAGGCGGGCGGCGGCGCGCCCTCAAGGCATACGGCCGATCCCGGGCGGACTCGCCGGGCGCCTGCACATAAGGCGAGTTGTCGTAGCCGTCCCGACAAAGCGTGTCAAACCGGCTCGCGCGGCTCTGGGGCCTACCGCGAAGGAATGGCATCCACGGCGCCCCATTCAGCAAGAATGTGAAAGGCTGAGGACCGAGACGCGCGTTTACCCCCCGCAATCGCCCTGTACAAGGGCCGGGCGTCCGCCATAAGGTCGGTTTCTCCGAAGGGGGCATCGATAGAGGAGGAATCCATGGCCAAAATCTCGGTGAACGGCCGTCTGCGGACGGTCGATGTCGACCATGCGGACACCCCGCTGCTCTGGGTGATCCGCGAAAATCTCGGGATGACCGGGACCAAGTTCGGCTGCGGAGAGGCCCTGTGCGGCGCCTGCACCGTGCATATCAACGGCGAGGCCGTGCGCTCGTGCCAGACGCCGATTTCCGACGTGAAGGAATCGGACCGGATCACCACGATCGAGGGGCTGGACCCGAACGGGCAGCATCCCGTGCAGAAGGCCTGGATCGCCGAGCAGGTGCCCCAGTGCGGCTACTGCCAGTCCGGACAGATCATGCAGGCCGCCGCGCTGCTGGCGGAGAACAAGAGCCCGTCGGACGACGACATCGTCGAGCACATGAACGGCAATCTCTGCCGCTGCATGACCTATGCGCGCATCGGCAAGGCGATCAAGCGCGCCGCCGCCGAGATGTAGGGAGGAAGCAATGACCGTAATGGATACAAGCATTGGCCGGCGGACCTTCCTGGTCGGCGCCGGCGCTTCCGGCCTGATCTTCGGCTTCGCCGCGCATGACGGCATCCGGCTCGCCGACGCGTCGACGATGAAGGCCTTCGCGCCCAACCTCTGGTTCTCGATGGACGCGACGGGCAAGACCGTCATCCGGATCGACAAGGCCGAGATGGGCCAGCATGTCGGCACGGCGCTCGCCCAGATCCTGGCCGACGGGTTGGAGGTCAGGTGGAGCGACGTCAGCATCAGCCATATCGGCTTCGATCCGAAGGTCGGGCTGCACGTCACCGGCGGTTCCTGGTCGGTGAACTGGACCTTCGACCGCATGTCGCGCGCCGGCGCGGCCGGGCGGATTACGCTGATCGAGGCCGCCGCGAAGAAGTGGGGCGTTCCGGCGAGCCAGCTGAGCGCGAAGGACAGCGTGATCTCCGGTCCGGGCGGCAAGACGATCACCTACGGCGAGCTGGTCAAGGCCGGCGTGCCGCCGAAGGCCTTCTCGAAGGACGAGATGAAGGCGATCAAGCTGAAGGCGGCCGGCCAGCGGCGCTATATCGGCAAGAGCCTGCCCTCCCTCGACGTTCCGGCCAAGACCAACGGCACCGCCGGCTTCGCCATCGACGTGAAGCTCGACGGCATGGTCTACGCCACGCCGGCCACGCCGCCGGTGCGCTACGGCGCCAAGGTGAAGTCGGTCGACGACAGCGCGGCGAAGAAGATCAAGGGCTACATGACCCATGTCGTCATCGAGGACCCGACCGGGTCGCAGACCGGCTGGGTGATGGCGGTCGCCAATTCCTACTGGACGGCGCGCAAGGCGGCGCTGGCGCTCAAGGTCGACTGGGACCTGGGTCCCAACGCGAAGGTGTCCTCGAAGACGATCAACGACGAGTCGCGGCGCCTGATCGACAACACCGCCAACGCCTCCACCTTCCTCAAGGAAGGCGATGCGGAGAAGGCGATCGCGTCGGCCAAGGTCAAACACGAGGCGATCTACACGACGACGATCAACATCCATGCCCCGCTGGAGCCGCTGAACGCGACCGTGGAGATCAGGGACGGCGTCTATCACATCTACACCGGCAACCAGTTCCAGACCCTGGCGATGGGGCTGGTCCCGGCGGCGCTCGGCATCAAGCCCGACAAGGTCGTGCTGCATCAGCAGTTCCTGGGCGGCGGCTTCGGCCGGCGGCTGGAGGCCGACTACCTGATCATGGCGGCGCTGACCGCCAAGGCGGTCCAGAAGCCGGTGAAGATGATCTACAGCCGCGAGGCCGACACCGAGTTCGACTTCACCCGGCCGATGACGACAATGCGCGTCACCGCCGGCTCGGACGGCAAGAAGATCACCGGCTGGAAGCATACGGCAGCCTCGTCCTTCGCGACCGCCCGGATGGCGCCGGGTTTCCTGGGCAAGGACGCCAGCGGCAAGAAATTCGATCCGTTCCAGATCAACGGCTCGGACCACTGGTACACCGTCCCGAACCAGCTTGTGCTGACCGAGATGAACAAGATCGCCCAGGCGGCGACGCCTTCGGGCCAGCTTCGCTCGGTGGCGCCGGCATGGACCTTCTGGGCGGTCGAGAGCATGATCGACGAGATGGCCCACAAGATGGGCGTCGATCCGCTCGCGCTCAGGCTTCAGATGCTCGACGGCAAGGGCAAGAATGCCGGCAAGGGAGCGACCGCCAACGGCGCCAAGCGGCTGGCCAGCGTGCTCCAGAAGGTCGCCGCCAAGGCGGGCTACGGCAAGGCGATGGCGAAGAACACCGGCATCGGCCTAGCCTGCGTGACCAGCCAGGAGCGCCCCTCGGCGGCCTGGACGGGGACCGCGGCCAACGTCACGGTCAACCCGGCGGACGGCTCGTTCACCGTCAACCGGCTGACCGTGGGCACGGATCTCGGCACGCTGATCAACCCGAACGCCGTCGAGGCCCAGGTCCAGGGGGCGACCCTGTGGGGCCTGTCGCTGGCGACGCTCGAGGAGGTCGAGATGAAGGACGGCCGGCTCCAGGCGTCGAACTTCGACACCTACACGCCGTGCCGGATGGAGAACGCGCCGGACCTGGACGTGATCCTGGTCGAGACCGGGCAGTATCCGGTCGGCTGCGGCGAACCGGCGGTCACCTCGGTCGCGCCGGCGATCGCCAACGCCATCTTCGCCGCCACGGGCGCCCGCGTCCGCTCGCTGCCGATCACGGCGGAGAAGGTGAAGGCGGCGCTGTAGGCGCTACCGCACCTGCGCGAAACGGAAGGGGCCGCCGGGTAACGCCGGCGGCCTCTGTTTTTTCGAAAGAGATCGTGCCGATCCCGCTTCTTTCGGACTTGCTGGCCGCGTTCCCCGACGACCGCATCGTGGTCGATCCGGATGCGCTTTCAATAATCGGCGGCGGCGACCTCAAAGCATGGTTCGGGGTGACGGACCTGGCCGCGGCCACGATCGGCGCGGCCGGGCTGGCGCTCGCGCAATATGCGGCCGCGGCCGGCCGCACCGCCGCCCGCGTTACGGTCGACCGGCGTCTTGCCTCGCTCTGGTTCGGATGGTCGCTGCACCCGGTGGGCTGGACGCTCCCGTCAGTGTGGGATTCCCTGGCCGGCGACTACCGGACCAGCGACGGCTGGATCCGGCTGCACACGAACGCGCCGCACCATCGCGCCGCCGCGCTGTCGGTCCTCGGCGACGCGGCGGACCGGACCGGCCTGGAACCGGCGGTCGCGCGGTGGGCGGGCGATACCCTCGAAGCCGAGATCGTGGAGGCCGGCGGGTGCGCCGCGGTCATGCACAGCCTCGAAGCCTGGAACAGCCATCCGCAGGGCGCGGCCGTGGCGGCGGAGCCGCTGGCCGGCTGGATCGAGCATCCGGCGGTCGAACCGCAAGCACGGCCGCAGGATCGGGCGCAGCCACTCGGCGGAATCCGCGTCCTCGATCTCACCCGTGTCCTGGCCGGGCCTGTCGCGGGGCGCTTCCTCGCCGCCTGGGGCGCGGACGTCCTGCGCATCGACCCGCCGGACTGGGACGAGCCGGCGGCCGTGCCGGAGGTCACGCTCGGCAAGCGCTGCGCCGGGTTGAACCTCAAGAATGCGGAGGACAGGAGAATATTCGACACGCTCCTGCGGGATGCCGATGTCCTCCTGCACGGATACCGGCCGGGCGCGCTCGCCGCGCTCGGCTACGACAGCGCGGCGCTTCGGAAATTGAACCCGCGGCTGACGGACATATGCCTCAATGCCTATGGCTGGACCGGTCCGTGGTCCGGCCGGCGGGGCTTCGACAGCCTGGTCCAGATGAGTTCCGGCATCGCCGACCACGCAATGAAGCGATCGGGAGCGGATCGGCCGGTTCCCCTGCCGGTCCAGGCGCTCGACCATGCAACCGGCTATCTGATGGCGGCCGCGGTACTTCACGCTCTGGATCGCAGGCGAAAGTCCGGCAAAGTCCTCTCGGCCAGGTTGTCGCTGGCCCGTACGGCCTGCCTCCTCGCCAAGACCAAGCGCGAGGAGCCGTATCCCGGCCTTGCGCCGAAAACTCCGGACGATCTCGATCCCGCCATCGAGGAAACGGCCTGGGGCCCGGCGCACCGGGTCCGCTTCCCGGTCCGGATCGACGGCATGGAGCCGCGCTGGCGCTATCCGGCTGCCAAGCTGCGCAGCGCCGCTGCACAATGGCTACCGGCCGGCAAAACCTCCTGTTGAACGGCGGCTCGCCCGCCTCCCGTTCGCGCGTCCGATTGACATTGCTGCTTCCCGCGTCCGCCCGTCGATACGCCGCTTCGCGGCTACTCAGGACGAAGGAGAGAGGTTTCCGGGACGGCGATGCGACCACACAATCCCCTCATCCCGAGTAGCCCCGGATTTAATCCGGGGCGTATCGAGGGACCGTTCCCCCCGCTCCGCCGCCGTCCTACATTGGCGGCATGGATGCGGAGCGGCGGATCATCGGGATTGCGGGCTGGAAGGGCAGCGGGAAGACAACGCTGGTCACCCGGCTGCTGCCCGTGCTGACCGGCCGCGGCTTCACCGTCTCGACCGTCAAGCACGCCCATGACGGCTTCGAGGTCGACCGGCCGGGCAAGGACAGCCACCGCCACCGGGCGGCCGGCGCGGTCGAATCCGTGGTCTCCTCCGCGACCCGCTGGGCCCTGGTCCACGAGCTGCGCGGCCGGCGCGAGCCGGCGCTCGACGAACTGGTCGCCCGCATGAGCCCGGTCGACCTGCTGATCGTCGAGGGCTTCAAGCGCCTGCCCCATGCCAAGATCGAGGTCCACCGCCCGGCGCTCGGCCACCCGCTGATCGCCGCCGGCGACCCGGCGGTCGTCGCCATCGCCAGCGACGGGCCGCTCGCGGACGCCGGCCGGCCGGTCCTGGACCTGCCCCTTCTGGACGTGAACGCGCCGGAGGCGGTCGCCGACTTCGTCTGCGCACATTGCGGACTGGACGCCGCCCCTTCGGCTGCACGGGGCGCCGCCTGACATGGCGCAACTGAGCGACGACTGTTTCGCCTTCGGCGGCGGCCTGACCCCGCTGGACGATGCGCTCGCCCTGCTGGAGGCGCGGATCTCCGTCGTCGCCGAGGCCGAGACCGTGGCGTTGCGCGCCGCGCTCGGCCGCATCCTCGCCGAGGATATCCGGGCCGGCCGCTCGGTGCCGCCGCACGACAATTCGGCGGTCGACGGCTACGCCGTCCGCTTCGCCGAGCTCGACCCGGAGGCCGAGACCCGCCTGCCCGTCATCGGCCGGATCGCCGCCGGCGACGCGCCCGTTCTCGCCGATCCCGGCGCCCTCGGCGCGGTGCGCATCTTCACCGGCGCGGTCATGCCCGCCGGATTCGACACGGTGATGATGCAGGAAGACTGCCGGGAGGACGGCGGCGGCGTCCGCATCGCGCCGGGCATCAAACAGGGCGCGAACCGGCGCTTTGCGGGCGAGGATGTCAGGGAAGGCGCGGTCATCCTCAAGGCCGGCCAGCGCCTGCGCCCGCAAGACCTCGGCCTCGCCGCCTCGGTCGGGCTGGCGGAGCTTCCGGTGCGCGCCCGGCTGCGCGCCGCCCTGTTCTCGACCGGCAACGAGCTGCGCGAACCGGGCGCGGCGGCGGGCGCGGGCGCGGTCTACGACGCCAACCGCTTCGCCCTCGCCGGCCTGCTCGAACAGCTCGGCTGCACCGTCTCCGATCTCGGCATCCTGCCCGACGACCGGGCGTCGATCACAGCAGCGCTGGCCGGAGCGGGCGCCGGCCACGACCTGGTGCTGACCTCCGGCGGCGTGAGCGTCGGCGAGGAGGACCATGTCCGCGCCGCGGTCGAGAGCCTCGGGCAGATCCACTTCTGGCGCCTCGCCATCAAGCCGGGCCGCCCGGTCGCGCTCGGCCAGATCGGCCGCACGCCCTTCGTCGGCCTGCCGGGCAACCCGGTCGCCGTGATGGTGACCTTCCTGCGCTTCGCCCGGCCGCTGATCGACCGGCTCGCCGGCGCCAACGTCCATGTGCCCAGGCTCTTCCCGGTGCGCGCCGGCTTCGACCACCGCAAGAAAGCCAACCGGCGCGAATGGGTGCGCGCCACCCTGGAGCCTTGCGCCGGCGGCTGGACCGCGCGCAAATTCGCCCGGCAGGGCGCCGGTATCCTCTCCTCCATGACGGCGGCGAGCGGCCTGGTGGAACTGCCGGAGGACGCGACCGATATCCGGGCCGGAACGATGGTGGATTTCCTGCCCTTCAGCGAACTCGGGGCCTGACGCGATGCCCGATGAGACGCCCGACCGGCCCGACCGGCCCGACCGGATAAACGTGCTCTATTTCGCCTGGCTGCGCCAGAAGATCGGCGCCGGCCGGGAGACGGTGACGCCGCCGGCGGAGGTCGCGACGGTCGGCGCCCTGATCGACTGGCTGCGGGAGCGCAGCCCCGGCCATGCCGACGCCTTCGCCAACGCCCGCTTCGTGCGCGCAGCGGTGAACTACGAGTTCGCCAGCCTGGAAACCGCGGTCAAGCCGGGCGACGAGATCGCCTTCTTCCCGCCCGTCACCGGCGGATAGCGCGGGCCGGCAGCCGGAGGCGCCCGTGGCAGACCAGGCCCACCGCCCGCCCGACAGCACGGGGCCCGACCGCACGGGGCCGGGGCGCAAACGGCCGGACCGGCCCAGATTGAACCCTAGACTGAACAGGGACGACTGGATCGGCGGCGCCATCGCGCTGCTGGCCGAGCGCGGCGTCAACGCGGTCAGGATCGAACCGCTGGCGCGCCGCCTCGGCGTCACCAAGGGCAGCTTCTACTGGCATTTCAGGGACCGCCCGGCGCTGCTGGCGGCGATCCTCGCGCGCTGGGAGGAACGGCAGACCGACCTGCTGGTCCGCATCGCCGGCCACGCCGGCGCGACGCCCGCCGAACGGTTGCGGCTGCTGCTCGAAATGACCGTGGGCGCCCATGCGGACCGGGAGTTCCGCAACGCCGAGATCGCGATCCGCAACTGGTCGCGCAACGATCCGGCCGCGACGGTGGCGGTGCGGTCGGTCGACGCCCGGCGCTCGGTCTATATCGAGAATTTCTTCATCGCGCTGGGCTTCAGCGAAGCGGCGGCCCGGACGCGCGCCGGCCTGTTTCAGGGCCTGCTGCTCGGCGAGGCGCTGCTGGTGCGCGACGAGAGCGACGAGGACCGGACCGCCCGGGTCGGTCGCAGCCTCAACCTGCTGGCCGGCCGCCACCGCAGCGAGGATTAGGGCGGTATCCGCGTAACGTCCCCTTCGACTTTGATCAGGGCAGGCTCTCGATACGGCGCTGGCGCGCCTACTCGGCCGCCTCCCCGTAGGCTTCGAGCGGCGGGCAGGCGCACACGATGTTGCGGTCGCCGTAGACATTGTCGATGCGCGCGACCGGCGGCCAGTATTTTCCGTCCTTGAGCGCCGGGACCGGGAAAACGGCAAGTTCGCGCGGATAGGGGTGCTGCCAGTCCGCCGCCGCCAGGTCGTCCGCGGTGTGGGGCGCGTTGGCGAGCGGATTGTCGTCCGCCGGCCAGTCGCCGGCCTCGACGCGCGCGATCTCCTGCCGGATCGCGATCATGGCGTCGCAGAAGCGGTCGATCTCGGCCAGGGATTCGCTTTCGGTCGGCTCGATCATCAGGGTGCCGGCGACCGGGAAGGACATGGTCGGCGCGTGGAAGCCGTAGTCGATCAGCCGCTTGGCGACATCGTCGACCGAGGCGAACTCCTTGAGCGGCCGGAGATCGACGATGCACTCGTGCGCCACCCGGCCGTTCGTCCCGGTGTAGAGCACCGGGAAATGGTCTCCGAGGCGCGCCGCGATATAGTTGGCGTTGAGGATCGCCACCGCGGTCGCGCGTTTCAGGCCGGCGGCGCCCATCATGGTGATATAGGCCCAGCTGATCGGCAGAATGCCGGTGCTCCCCCAGGGGGCGGCCGAGACCGGCCCGATCGCCT
The DNA here is from genome assembly GCA_028819475.1 of Rhodospirillaceae bacterium. NCBI lineage: Bacteria > Pseudomonadati > Pseudomonadota > Alphaproteobacteria > Rhodospirillales > Rhodospirillaceae > Rhodospirillaceae bacterium. The sequence goes on along the minus strand of JAPPLJ010000002.1, from coordinate 84,645 downwards.
GCTCCCCGCCGCATTCCGGATGGACCGGGTGGCCGGGCAGGAAGGGCGCCAGATGGGCCTTGACGGCGATCGGCCCGATGCCCGGCCCGCCGCCGCCGTGGGGGATGCAGAAGGTCTTGTGCAGGTTCAGGTGCGCGACGTCGGGCCCGAATTCGCCGGGCCGGGCGATGCCAAGCAGGGCGTTCAGGTTGGCGCCGTCCATATAGACCTGGCCGCCGCAGGCATGGACGATGTCGCAGATCTCCACGATGCCGGTCTCGAACACGCCGTGGGTCGAGGGATAGGTCACCATCAGCGCGGCCAGCCGGTCCCGGTGCTGCCCGGCCTTGGCGCGCAGGTCGGCGATGTCGATGTTGCCGTCGGCGTCGCATCCGACGACGACGACGGAGAGGCCGGCCAGCACTGCGCTCGCCGGGTTGGTGCCGTGGGCCGAACTCGGGATCAGGCAGATGTCGCGCCCGCCGTCGTCCCGGCTTTCGTGCCAGGCGCGGATGACGAGCAGCCCGGCAAGTTCGCCCTGGGAGCCGGCGTTGGGCTGCAGCGAGACGGCGTCGAAGCCGGTCGCGGCGCACAGCATGTCCTCCAGTTCCCAGATCAGTTCGAGCGTTCCGGCGGCCTGCTCCAGCGGCGCGAAGGGATGCAATGCAGCGAATTCCGGCCACGAAACCGGCTCCATCTCGGCCGCCGCGTTCAGCTTCATGGTGCAGGAGCCGAGCGGAATCATGGCCCGGTCGAGCGCCAGGTCCTTATCGGCGAGACGGCGGAGATAGCGCATCATCCCGGTTTCCGACCGGTGGCGGTGGAATACCGGATGGGTCATGAAGGCGTCGCGGCGGCGCAGCGTTTCCGGCAGACGGTCGGGCACGCCGTCCAGCAGGGCGGCGATCCGGTCGCCGTCCGCCGCGCCGGTCAGCGCGTCGGACAGGACGCTCAGGTCCTGGGGACCGCAGGTCTCGTCGAAGGCGACGGCGAACCGGTCGTCGTCGATGAAGCGCAGGTTGAGGCCGGCATCCATCGCCGCGCCGGCGATCTCGCCCGCCCGCCCGGGCGCGCGCGCCGTTACGGTATCGAAGAAGGCGCCGGCCTCGACCTTGAGACCGGCCGCCGTCGCGATCTCGGCGAAGGCGCAGGCCAGCCGGTGGACGCGCCGGGCGATCCGTTCCAGCCCGTCCGGCCCGTGCCAGACGCCGTAGAAGCCGGCCATGTTGGCGAGCAGCACCTGGGCGGTGCAGATGTTGCTGGTCGCCTTTTCGCGCCGGATATGCTGTTCGCGAGTTTGCAGGGCGAGGCGCAGGGCCGGCCGGCCCCTGGCGTCGACGGACACGCCGACCAGCCGCCCCGGCATTTTCCGCGCGAACCGTTCCCGGGTCGCGAAGAATGCGGCGTGCGGCCCGCCGAAGCCCATCGGCACGCCGAAGCGCTGGGCGCTGCCGATCACGATATCGGCGCCCCAGGCGCCCGGCGGTTCGAGCAGGGCAAGGGCGAGCAGATCCGTCGCGACAGCGGCCAGCCCTCCGCCGCCGCGCACCGCCCTTACGGAATCGCGCCAGGTGTCGACGCGGCCGAAGGTGTCCGGATACTGGACCAGGATGCCGAAGGCGCCTATGGCGCGCTCGGGCGTGACCTCGCCGACCGCCAGTTCGATGCCCAGCGGGGCCGCGCGGGTCTGCAGCAGCGCGAGGGTCTGGGGATGGCACCGGTCCGAAACCAGGAAGCGGTCGCTCGTCGACTTGCCGGCCCTGCGCGCGAGCAGCATCGCCTCCGCCGCCGCCGTCGCCTCGTCGAGCAGCGAGGCGTTGGCGATCTCCATGCCGGTCAGGTCGGTCACCATGGTCTGGAAATTGAGCAGCGCCTCCAGCCGGCCCTGGGAGATTTCCGGCTGGTAGGGCGTGTAGGCGGTGTACCAGGCCGGGTTCTCCAGCACGTTGCGGCGGATGACCGGGGGCGTGATGGTGCCGTAGTAGCCCATGCCGATCAGCGAGCCGGCGACCGTGTTGCCCGCGGCCAGTTCGGCGATCCGCTGCAGGGCGTCGTCCTCCGTCGCCGGTTCGCCGAGCGGCAGCGGGGCGGTGTCCCGGATCACGTCCGGCACCGCCTCTTCGATCAGCGCGTCGAGCGAGTCTGCGCCGACGGCCTGCAGCATGGCCGCAATATTGTCCGGTCCCGGGCCGATATGGCGGCCGATGAAGGACTCGCGGTCCTGGAGCGCGGCGAAGCTGGCGGAGGTCATGGTCCCGGTTCCCTGTGTTGTGCTGCGCGAACGCAGTCTGGCGGCCGGGCCGCCTCTAGCCCTGGCTCTCCGCGAAGGCGGCGTAGGCGGCCGCGTCCATCAGGTCTTCCAGCTCGGCGGCGTCGGCCAGTTTCAGCCGGACAAACCAGCCCTCGCCCTCGGCGTCCTCGTTGACGGCGGCGGGGTTGTCCTCCAGCGCCTCGTTCACCGCGACGACCTCGCCGCCGACCGGGGCGTAGACCTCGCTCGCCGCCTTGACCGATTCGACGACGGCCATGTCGTCGCCCTTGATGACGGTCCGGCCGATTTCCGGCAGTTCGACGAACACCACATCGCCGAGTTGTTCCTGGGCATAGTCGGTGATGCCGACGGTGCCGGTATCGCCGTCGACCGCGAGCCATTCGTGGTCTTCCGAAAAATAGGTGGTGGGCATGGATTGCGTCCTCTGCTGATCAGGGCCCTGACCGGTCATTTCCGGTCGCGAACATTCCGGTCGGGGAAAATCGTGCCGGGCAAGATCGGGGCGGGCGAAGGGCGTCCGGTTCGAGTCGTACTCCGGCCGCGGCGCCGGTCGGGCCGGTCATGTCTGCCGTGTCCGTCATCGCCGGTACCCCGGCGCGATGAACGGCAGGCACGCCACCCGCGCCGGCAGCGCCCGGCCGCGCACCGTGAGGGCGAGCGGCGTGCCGGGCGCCGCGTGCCCGGCCGCGACGTAGCCCATGGCGACCGGGCCTCCGACCGTCGGCCCGAAGCCGCCGCTGGTCACCCGGCCGACCGGCGCACCGTCGGCGGTGCAGATTTCCGCGCCTTCCCGTGCCGGCGCCCGGCCCTCGAGCCGGAGGCCGATCCGGCGGCGCGCGGGCCCGTTTCGCAGCTGGTCCAGGATCGTGCCGTCGCCGGGGAAGCCGCCTTCCGCGCGGCGGCGCTTGCCGATCGACCAGGCGAGGCCGGCCTCGACCGGCGTGGTCGTCAGGTCGATATCGTGGCCGTAGAGGCACAGGCCGGCCTCGAGGCGCAGCGAATCGCGCGCGCCGAGGCCGGCAGGCGCAACGCCGTCACAGGCGAGCAGCGCTTCCGCCAGGGCGGCGGCATGGTGCGCCGGCAGCGAGATTTCGAACCCGTCCTCGCCGGTATAGCCGCTGCGCGAGATCCAGAGCGGCACGCCGCGCCAGTCGAAAGAGTCGCCCTGCAGGAAGGCGAGGCCGTCGGCGCCCGGAATCGCGGCTTCCAGCACCGCCGCGGCCTCCGGTCCCTGGAAGGCGAGCAAGGCCGCACTTTCGTCGACCTCGAGGGCGCAGTCCCAGCCGGCCAGCGCCGCGCCGAGATAGGCGAAATCGTCATCCTTGCAGGCGGCGTTGACGACGATCGCCAGCGCGTCCCCCGATGCGTCTCCCGATGCGTCCCCGGCCAGCCGGGTGACCATCAGGTCGTCGCGGATGCCGCCGTTGTCGTCGGTGAGCTGGGTATAGCGCATCCGGCCGGCGCCGAGCCCGGCGATATCGCCCGGCACCAGGCTTTCGAGCGCCTCGGCGGCCTGCGCCCCGACGATCCGCGCCTGGCCCATGTGCGAGACGTCGAACAGGGCGGCCCCGGAGCGCGCCTGCTCATGTTCGGCGATGATGCCGCCATACTGCACGGGCAGGGCATAGCCGGCGAAATCGACCATCCGCCCGCCCTGCGCGACGTGCAGGTCGTAGAGCGGCGTGCGGAGGGCCGCCGGCCCCGTCTTGTTTCCGGTCTTGTTTTCGGTTGCCATGGGAAAGCCCCGGCCGGGTTGCGCGAGCGGCTGAGGCTGCGTCCGGCCGACCGTAGATCGGCGGGACACGCCCCCTCTGTCGCACAACCTGAGAGCTTGAACCGGCACACCAGCCCGGATCGGGCGATGGCCGGTCTTTCCCCTTCGGTGAGGCGGCGCAAGGCTCGCGCACAGCCGCCTGCTCTCCAGAGTCGCCTCCGCCTGCGGTCCCTGGTGCCTGAGAGTTTCCGGGGCGGTTGCTCCTTCGGCGGCGGACCTGCGCTTGCGCGCGTGCCCGCTCTCTCCCACAGGCGTCTGAGGCTATGGCCGAAAGGTTAGCGGAAGCGGGCGGCGAGTCAAGCTAAAGGCCGGCGCCTGCCCACAGGTACGGCTTATCGGCAGACCGGCATCCGTCATTCGGCGAATCGCGATTGTACGCCGGGACGGACGCGCCACAGAATGTTGAGGTCTGTGGATAAACCAGCACGAGACGCCGGTCGATTTTCAAGCGTCAGAGCGATTCCGCGCGCGTCAGCCGCCGCCGGACTTCCTCGAGCAACGCCGCGGCGAGGCCAACCGCAGAGTCGCGGTCGAGCGGCGCGGCTCCGGTGTCGGCCGGGCCGTAGCGGAACTGGACGGCATAGGGCGTATAATCGATCAGCCCGTCGAAACGCGCCGCCTCCGGCTGGCGGGGCGTCAGAATTTCCATCAGTTCGACCAGATCGTGCGTTGGCGGATAGGACTCGCCCATCAAGGAAAGCCACGCCTTGAACAGCTTCTCGGCCGCCTGCTGGGCATGAAAGCCGAATATCTCGTCGGCGAAGACGGCGGCGTCGTCCATGCCGCGCAGCGCGAAGAAGTCCCTTTCTGCGGCCTCCAGCAGAATGCGGGCCTGCTTAGGGTCGCTCATAGAGCACCGTGCCTTCGCGCAGGGCGCGCGCGAGCACATGGTTGAGCGAATCGCGCCAGTAATCGACCTCGTCGCGGCTGTAAACCAGAATGTCCTTGGGAACCCGAAAGCCCGAGAGCGCCCGCCACAGCCGCACCGCCTCCGCGCGCCGGTCGCGGCCCGGCCCGAAGGGCTCGGCCTCGATCACGATCAGATCGACGTCCGAGTCCGGCCCGGCGTCGCCGCGCGCGCGGGAGCCGAACAGGATCACCCGTTCGGGGTCCGCCTCGTCCACGATAGCGGCCGTCATCCGCTGTAAAAGCGCCTCATCGACGTGCGCCATGACGCCGCCGCTCCGCCTTCCGCCTACAGCCCGTTATGGGTGCCGTCGCAGAAGGGGCCGTTGCCGGTCTGCTTGCACTGGCAGAGCCAGGCCTCCTCGGTCTCCTCCTGCTTGAAGACCAGGGGTTTCATGTCGGTCGCCTTGTGCGCGCCGTCGCAGAACGGCTGGTTCGCGCTCAGCCCGCAGGCGCACCAGGCATAGCTCTTGCCGGCCTCCAGGGTCACGCCCTTCGGTTCCTTCGCCGCGATCTGTCCCGCCATACCCAGTGCCCCCCTTTTTCCGGCAAAATTGCTGTCGGCGGCACCGTAGCCAAAGCGGCCACGCCGGGCAAGCCGCGAAATGTCTTTCCCATATATAGCTATATGGGTAGTATGGGACGATGAAGACGACGCTGGACATCCATGACGAATTGCTGGCGCGGGCCAAGCGCCACGCCAGGGAAACGGGACGCCCGCTGCGCGCCGTGGTCGAGGAGGGGCTTCGCCGTGTGCTCGCGCGCCCGGTCCCGCGCAGCCGTTACAAGCTGCCCGATCTGAGAGCGGGAGACCCGGCCGCGCCCGATCCGCTGGAGCGCTTTTCCTGGCCCGAACTGCGCGAAACGATCTATGACGATCCGGGGGGCGATCCGGACGCCCGGTGATCGCCGTCGACACCAATCTTCTGGTCTATGCGCACCGCCGCGAAGCGCGCCTGGGCGACGCCGCCCATGCCGTTATGACCGAACTTGCCGAAGGCGACCGGGCCTGGGCCATTCCGTGGCCGTGCTGCTACGAGTTCCTGAGCGTGGTGACGAACCGCCGGATCTGGAAGGACGAAGCGACCGCGCCGGATCGTGCGTGGCGCCAGTTCGAGGCCTGGGCGGCGTCGCCGTCGAACCGCATGATCGGCGAGACCGACGATTTCCCGGACATCCTGGAGCGATTCGTAAACCGGCCGCACGTCGTCGGCGGGGTCGTCCACGATGCCCGCATCGCCGCCATATGCGTTGCGCACGCCGTCGAGGCGTTGTTTACGCGGGACCGCGATTTTTCGCTCTTCCCGGAACTCCTGACGCATGACCCCTTCGGAGCCGGGCGGCAGTTCCGCAACCATTGAACCGGCGGCCCCTTGAGAGAAAGACGGGTTGGGCGTAAGCAGCGGGCATGGCGGTCTATACCCAGGTGGCGGACGATGAATTGGCGGCGTTCCTCGACGCCTACGACATCGGCGCGCTCGTATCCTACAAGGGCATCGCCGAAGGGGTGGAGAATTCCAACTATTTTCTCCAGACCGAGCGCGGCAGCTTCATCCTGACGCTGTACGAAAAGCGGGTCGACCCCGCCGACCTGCCGTTTTTCCTCGGCCTGATGGACCATCTGGCGGCGCAGGACATCGTCTGCCCGACGCCGATCCACGCCCGCGACGGCGCGGCCCTGCGCACGCTCGCCGGCCGGCCGGCCGCGATCATCTCCTTCCTGCAGGGAGTCTCGCCGCGCCGGGTCGATATCCGGCATTGCGCGCCGCTCGGCCGGGTGCTGGCGGAGATGCACCTGGCGGCAGCCGGCTTCGGCATGGCGCGGCCGAACGCGCTGAACCTGGCCGGCTGGCGCCCGCTGTTCGACCGCTGCGGCCCGCGCGCCCACGAGGTGCAGAACGGCCTGGCCGGCGAGATCGAGCAGGAGCTGGAATTCCTCGAAGAGAACTGGCCCTCCGGCCTGCCGACCGGCGTGATCCATGCCGACCTGTTCCCGGACAATGTCTTTTTCCTCGGCGACCGGGTCTCGGGCGTGATCGACTTCTATTTCGCCTGCAACGATCTCCTCGCCTACGACCTGGCGATCTGCATCAATGCCTGGTGCTTCGAGAAGGACGGCAGCTTCAATGTCACCAAGGCGCGCCACATCCTGAACGCCTACCGCGCGGTGCGGCCCTTCTCGGCGGCGGAACTGGCGGCGATCCCGGTGCTGCTGCGCGGCGGCGCGCTGCGCTTCCTGCTGACCCGGTTGCACGACTGGCTGTTCCACCCGGAAGGCGCGCTGGTGACGCCGCACAACCCGCTGGAATACCACCGCAAGCTGCGCTTCCATCAGGGCGTGAGGCGGCCCGGCGAGCTGGGACTGGACTGACGCGGCACAGCGGGAAAGGGCCTCCAGGATGACGGAAACGACGGCCGGAACAGTAACCGGCGGGCGGGCCGATACGCGGCTCGACCTCTATACCGACGGAGCGTGCAGCGGCAATCCGGGACCGGGCGGCTGGGGCGTGCTGATCCGGCGCGGCGGCGCCGAAGACGAGACCCTGTGCGGCGGCGCGGCGGAGACGACCAACAACCGCATGGAACTGCAGGCCGCCATCGAGGCGCTGAAGGCGGTGCCGGAAGGCGGCTCGGCAACCCTCCATACCGACAGCGTCTATGTCAGGGACGGCATCACGCGCTGGATCGCGAAGTGGAAGGCCGGCGGCTGGCTGACGGCGGCGCGCAAGCCGGTCAAGAACCGCGACCTGTGGCAGGCGCTGGACGCGCTGCACGGCGCCCGGCGTATCGACTGGCGCTGGGTCAAGGGCCATGCCGGCGACCCGGGCAACGAGCGCGCCGACGAACTGGCGCGGCAGGGCATGGCGCCCTTCCTGCCGGAAGACCTGCGGCCAGGCGCGGCGCGGAACCCGATCCAAAATCCCCCGGCGGGGATGCAGCGCATCGTCCCCATGCTGAACTATGCCGATGCTCCGGCGGCCATCGACTTCCTTGTCCGCGCCTTCGGTTTCCGCGAGCGCGCGGTGTACGCCATGAAGGACGGGCGGATCGGCCATGCCGAACTGGCGCTCGGCGGCAATGTCGTCATGCTGGCCAGCGTGTTCCCGGAGATCGATCAAACCACGCCGAACAAGGCCGGCGGCTGGTACAGCCAGGTCTTCTGCTATGTCGACGATGTCGACGCGCACCACGCGCAGGCCAGGGCCGCCGGCGCCCGCATCACCGCCGCGCCGGAGGACCGGTTCTACGGCGAACGCCACTACCGCGCCGAAGACCCGGAAGGCCATCGCTGGATCTTCGGCCAGCGCATCCGCGAGGTGCCGGAAGCGGAGATCCGGGCGATGATGGACGAGATGTAGCGGCCGGTGGAACGGGTGGCGCGGTCCTGAATTTCGGGAGACATCGACAATGCCGGAACTGCAGAGCGCCTTCGGGCTGGTCGTTCTGTTCGCGCTGGCCTGGGCGGTCGGGGAGAAGCGGCGGCGCAGCGCCTGGCGGGTCGCGCTGGCCGGGATCGGCCTCCAGATTGCGCTCGCGCTCATCCTGCTCAAGGTGCCGCTGATCGCCGATCTCGTGGCCTCGCTCGGCCATGTCGTGACCGCGATGGAAAAAGCGACGCGCGAGGGCACCAGCATGGTGTTCGGCTATATCGGCGGCGGGGCGCTGCCCTTCACCGAATCCCGCCCCGGCGCGGCGTTCGTCTTCGCTTTCCAGGCGCTGCCCATCATCATCGTGACCAGCACGCTGACCGCGCTGCTCACCCATTGGCGCATCCTGCCCTGGATCGTGAAGGGGATCGGCTTCGTGCTGGAGCGCGGCTTCCGCATCGGCGGCGCGGTCGGCCTGGGCAGCGCGGCCAACATCTTCATCGGCATGGTCGAGGCGCCGCTCTTCGTCCGGCCCTATCTCAAGGATTTCAGCCGCAGCGAACTGTTCGTCCTGATGACCGTCGGCATGGCGACCATCGCCGGCACCGTTTTCGTGCTCTACGCCAGCATTCTGGCGCCGGTCCTGCCGAACGCCGCCGGCCAGATCCTGGTCGCTTCGGTGATCAGCGCGCCCGCAGCGATCGCCGTGGCCCTGCTGATGGTGCCGCCGGACGGGCCGCCGCAGGACAGCGGGAGCCTGCCGCCGCGCGAGACGTCGAGCGCCATGGAGGCGCTGGTCGTCGGCGCGCGCCAGGGCCTCAACATGCTGTTCCTGATCGTCGCCATGCTGATCGCCCTGGTCGCCTTGGTTCATCTGGCGAACGGCGTACTCGCCCTGCTGCCGGATGTCGCCGGCGAGGCCGTCACCCTGCAGAAGATCCTCGCCCTCGTCATGACGCCGCTCTGCTGGCTGATGGGGATTCCCTGGGCGGAATGCTGGGACGCCGCCCAGCTCATGGCGACCAAGGTCGTGCTCAACGAGCTGGTCTCCTATCTCGACCTCGCCCGGCTGCCCGAAGGCACGCTGGGCGAGCGCAGCCGGCTGATCCTGGTTTACGCCATGTGCGGCTTCGCCAACTTCGGCGGGCTGGGGATCATGGTCGGCGGGCTGACCGTGCTGATGCCGGAGCGGCGCAACGAGATTCTGGCGCTGTCCTGGAAGAGCCTCGCCGCCGGCGTGCTGGCGACCAGCGCCACCGGCTGCGTGATCGGCATTCTCGGTTAGCGCCGTTTGCGCCCGGCCGGGACCTTGCGCAAGTCTTCCGACGATCTGTCTCTCCGCGGCCACGGCGCCGCCCTGATTCTGGTCTGCGCGGGCGTCTGGCTCCACGCCGCCGACAGCCTGCTCGTCGCCACCATGCTGCCGGCGCTGGTCGCGGAGATCGGCGGCGAGGCGCTGATCGGCTGGACCGTCTCGCTGTACGAGATCGGCACCATTCTGACCGGCGCCGCGAGCGGCCTGCTGGCGGCCCGGTACGGCGTGCGCCTGCCGATGGCCGTGGCCGCCGCCGCGTTTGCCGCCGGATGCGCGATCAGCGCCCTGGCGCCGTCCATGTGGGTGGTTCTGGCGGGGCGTCTGCTGCAAGGCCTCGGCGGCGGCGGCCTGATGGCGCTTGCCTTCGTCGCGACGAGCGTCCTGTTCCCCAGGCCGCTGGTTCCCCGGGCCATCGCGGCGGTTTCGGCGCTCTGGGGCGTGTCGGCCTTTCTCGGCCCGCTGATCGGCGGCCTGTTCGTCGAATATGCCGACTGGCGCGGCGGGTTCTGGTTCTTTGCAACGCAGGCGGTTGCGCTGTCGCTCTGGATCGGCTTCGGCGCCGGCTTCGGTTCAGGGCTCGGCCGGCGGCCGGCGCCGGACCCGGCGCGAAACGCCGTATTCTCGCCGCGCCTGCTGCTGCTGGCCGCCGGTGTGGTGTTGATCGCCTATGGCGGGGTCGAAGTCGGCCCGCTGCGCACCGCGTCGTGCGTGCTGGCCGGCATTGCCGCCCTTGCCGCCTTTCTGGTCCTGGACGCCCGCGGCGGCGAAAGCCGGCTGCTCCCGCGCCGCGCCTTCGATCCGGCCGCGCCGGTCGGATCGGGCCTGGTCATGATCTTCTGCCTGGCCATCGCGACGATCGGCGTGACGGCCTACGGGCCGCTCTTCATCGTCCTGCTGCACGGCGCTTCGGCGCTGGTCGCGGGCTATATCGTGGCCTGCGCGTCCATCGGATGGACGATCGCCGCGCTCCTCGTCGCGGTCTCGGCGGAGCGGCACGACCGGACGCTGATCGGCGCGGGCATGCTGGTCGTGGCGGCAAGCATACCCGGCTTCCTCTACAGCGTGCCCAACGGCCCGGTCTGGCTGATTGCGGCGTTCTCCGCCCTGCAGGGGGGCGGGTTCGGCATGGCCTGGGCCTTCGTGCTGCGCCGGATGACGGCGCTGGCGCCGGCCGACGATACCGAGCGGGTGGCCGGCGCCCTGCCGACCGTCCAACGTCTGGGCTATGCGGTCGGCGCCGCCTATGTCGGGATCGTCGCCAACGCCGCGGGGTTCGCCGACGGGGCGGACAGGGCCGGAATCGCCGAAGCGGCAAGGGCGGTCTTCGCCGCCGCCATTCCGTTTGCCGTAATCGGCCTGGCCGCGACCGCCCGGTTCGTCTTTCCCGGAGCCGCAGGGCGCCGTTCCGGCAGGAATATCCGTACCGACGAGTGATGTCCTTCGGGCCGCCCCGGTTGCCTGCCCCTCGTGGCAATCGGTCGGCCGCGGGCAGCGCATGCCGGTTGCTCGCACAACGATGGCAAATCGGGTAAAATACTCCGGGTTCCGGTGGCTGTCGCAAACACGGCCGGTTCCGCGGCGGGGGCAGGCAGATCGGCCGGCCGCATCGATTGGAGGCGAAGCAGTGGAATGGCGCGACTATATCGGCAGCGATCCGTCGATCCTGGTTGGCAAACCGGTGGTCCGCGGCACGCGGTTATCGGTCGAGTTCCTTCTCGGCCTGTTTGCGGAGGGGTGGACCGAAGAAGCGGTTCTGGAGAGCTATCCCCAGGTTTCGCAGGAAGCCTTGCGCGCCGTGTTCGCCTTTGCCCAGGAGTGCACGCGGGACGAACAGGTTTTTGCCGTTAGCGACCGGGCGGCGGGTTGAGGTTTCCCGCCAACGAGAACATACCGCTTCCGAGCGTCCGGGCTCTTCGGCGGGCCGGACACGATGTCGTTTCGATTTCGGAGCGATCTCCCGGAATTCCGGACGATGAGGTCGTTCGGATTGCGCGGGCCGAAAACCGGCTCATCGTCACCTTCGATCGCGACTACGGAGAATTGGTGTTTCGCCGCGGGCTACCGGTCCCCGCAGGCATCTTGTATCTGCGTTTCTTTCCGAGCATGCCGGAAGACGTAGCGGCATATGTATTGCGGCTGATCGAAACGGGAATCGCTCTCGAGGGACGCTTCACGACAGCAGATCGTGGCGGGGTCCGGCAGGTCATTCTTCGCCGCGTTGGGTAAATCGATTCGGATCGAGCGCCGGCGCGCCGCCGAGAGCAGCGCCGCCCTCGAATGGGCGGCTGGCACCGGTTGCCAGCTACGCGCCAATAATGCGAAGCTGCCCCGGCAACGCATTTTCGGGAGGAACACAATGATCCGCTTGCACACCTTCTGCGCCGCCGCGCTCGCCGCCGGCCTGACCGCCGGACTCGGGGCCGGCCCGGCGAGTGCCGAAAAGATGACCTACCTGTTCCCGGCGCCGCCGATCCTGCCCTCTTTCGGGCCGCTCCAGCTTGCCAAGCAGCGCGGCTATTTCAAGGCGGCCGGGCTGGAAGTCGCCTTCGCCACGGCCAAGGGCGGCGTCGACGTCGCCAAGCAGGTCGGCGTCGGCAACGCCGAGATGGGCGGCGGCCTGGCGGACAGCCCGATCATCGTGCGCGCCCAGGGCATCCCGGTGCGCTCGGTCGTCGCCTTCGGCGGCCGCGGCTTCATGCAGCTCGTCGTGCGCGAGGACTCCGGCATCACGACGCCCGCGGGCCTGAAGGGCAAAAATGTCTCCGTCATGTCGTATCAGGACACGACCTATTACGCCCTGCGCGGCATGCTGGCGGCGGCCGGCCTCAAGGTACAGGACATCAACGCCATGGCGGTCGGCCCCCGCGCGGTGCCGGGCATGGTGATCCAGGGCAAGGCGGTCGGCTGCGCCTGCGTGCCGGACTGGATCCCGCCGATTCAGGGCGCCAAGATCAAGATCCGGATCATCAAGTCCGAAGATTATTTCCCGCACATGGCCCAGGCCTCGCTGGCGTCGGACAAGCTGATCGCGGCGAATCCGGCGCTGATCAGGAAGTTCGTCGGCGCCGTGCTCAAGGGCATGAAGGACGTCATGGACAATCCGGCCGGCGCGGCGAAGGATTTCGCCAAGGCGGCGCCCATGTGGAAGGGCAAGGAAGGCTATGTCACGGCGGTCTTCAAATACTTCGCCGACCTCGTCTATCCCGGCCAGAAGGTACTCGGCGAAATCAACGAGCAGCGGCTGGCCAAGCTGCAGGACTTCTACGTCGCGCAGGGCATCGTGCGGAAGAGGGTGCCGCTGAAGGACCTCTTCACCAACCACTTCATCGGCAAATAGCGCCGGCCCGCCGGGCCGGGCCGGTCTCCGGCCCGCGCCCGGTTCCGGGCGGGACCGTACCCGTCCCCCCGCCGGGCCTGCCGCTCACAGGTCGATGCGCATGCCGTCGTGGGCGAGGCGGAGTTCGCCGCTGTAGTTCCTGCGGATGTCGGCGACGACATCCTCCATGAAGGCCGGGCCGATCAGTTCGCGCGGCATGTGGACCGACATCATGTCGCGCAGCACCGGGTAGGTGGTATCGAAGCTGCCGAAGTGGGTCGCGACCAGGCTCTTGCAGCGCGACGCGGTGGCGATCTTGCCGAGCTCGACCGGGCTGGTATGGGCCCAGGTGCCGACATTGGCCTTGCGGCGGAACTCCAGCGCCTTCTCCGGGAAGGTGCATTCGTGGATCAGCAGGTCGCAGCCCTGCGCCAGCTCGACCAGCCGCTCGCACGGCGCGGTGTCGCCCGAGAAGACCACCGACTTGCCGTCGACCGAATCCAGCCGCAGGCCGAAGCAGGGCGAGATTTCCCGCGGGATGTGCTCGACATAGCAGGCCGAGACCCGGACCAGATCGTCCTCGAACACCACGCCGGGCTCGCATTCCCGCACGTCGGGCTTGAGCACATGCATGTTGCCCTGCCGGTTCTTGTAGGCGGCCCGCGCCTCGATGTCCTTGGCGAAGGCGCCGTCGGCGAACTGGTGCTCGACGAAACCGCGCGTGCCGGGCGGGCCGACCACGACGGGCGCGTTCTCCCGGTTGGTGATCCAGCTGGTCAGCACGAAGAAGGCGAAGTCGGCGACATGGTCGTAGTGCAGGTGGGACAGGAACACCGTATCGACATGGCCGGGATTGACGTTGCTGCGGATCAACTGGTGCGTCGCGCCGTGGCCGCAGTCGAACATGTAGTGCCGGCCGCGGACGGTGATCAGGATGGCCGAGTGGTTGCGGTCCGGGTCGGGCGCGGCGGCGGCCGTGCCGAGCATGACGATGCGCATGGTCTCTCCTGGAAGACGGTTGATTAAGTGAAATTACAACCATATTTCACATAACGATGTATCAAGCCGCCCGGCCGGATGTCACCCGCAATTTTGCGCCGGCGGGGCAGCATGCAGGGAGTGGCCCGAGCTTTGCCCGACGACCCGACGCCCGTGCGGTTCTCGGTTACGGACTTTCCGACCTACTACATCTACACCATCCAGTCCGGAAACCTTGCGGCGCTCAACCATGCCCTGCGCCCGTTCGGCATCCCGGTCATGTTCTGGCGGGTCCTGGCCGTGCTCCAGGAGAGCGACGGCCACAATATCAGCTACCTTTCGGGCAAGCTGGCGATCGACCGCTCCAACCTCAGCCGGATCGTCGACCAGATGGCGCGGGACGGCCTGGTCGAGCGCAGGACGCCGGCGCACGACCGGCGCAACGTGCTGGTCTGCATCACCGCGGCCGGCCGCCGCAAGGTCGCGGAGGCCTTTCCCGCCGTGCTGCGCATCGTCGAATCGACGTTGGACGGCTTTTCCGCCCAGGAACGGCGGACCCTGCTCGCCCTGCTCAAGCGCATGCGCAACAACGTGCTCCAGCAGGGCGGGCGCTAGGCCGGCTGCTGCTGAACGCGGCCGTCGTCGTAGAGGCGCCGCGCCGCCGTCTCGATCCGGTCTTCCAGCGTTGCCATGAAGGTTTCCCGGTCGTGGCCGGGCGCGATCGGTTCGAGGAACTCGATCGTGATGGTCCCCGGCCGCTTGAGAAATCCGTTCCGCGGCCAGAACAGCCCGGCGTTGTGGGCAACCGGGACGACCGGCAGGTCGAGATACTTGTACAGCGCGTAAACGCCCGGATGATAGCGCCCGGTGCGGCCCGGCGGTATCCGGGTGCCTTCCGGCATGATCAGCAGGTGCCGTCCGCTGTCGACCAGCCCCCGGGCCCTGCGCAGCATCCGCTTCAGGGCCGCGCCGCGCGCCGAACGCCGGATCGGCACCATGCCGGCCCGGCCCAGGAACCAGCCGTAGACCGGGATCCGCCGCAACTCTTCCTTAAGCACGGCGGCAAATGGCGGCGCTATCGCGAGGAAGGCGATGGTTTCCCACGCCGATTGGTGTTTCAGGGCAAAAATATAGCGGGCGTGCCGGTCGGGCAGCACGTTTCCGACGACCCTGTGCCGGATGCCCGCCGCGACGCGCAGCAGCCACAGGACGGCACGGGCCCAGACGATCGCAAGGCAGTACACGGCCCGCCGGGGCGCGGCCAGAAGAAGCAGGCCGGCCAGGCCCGCCGCCAGGGTGACGAGCCACAAGCCGATCGCAAAGGCCGCCGAGCGGGCCAGGATCATGAGCCCGGCCCGGCCGGCCCGGCCGGCGCCAGGGTCACGCGGATCAGGGCGGCGGCGAACTTGTAGAATTCGGCGTTGACGATGGCGACGCCGCGGACGCTGCGCCACCATTGCCCGCGCGACACTGCCGGCGGGAAAACGGGATGCGCGACGATGCGGGAGCCCGGCAGGGCGCTGCGCAGTTCGAGCAGGCTGCGCCGCATATGGTAGTTGGCCGTCACCAGGCGCAGCGACTTCAGCTTTTGCGCACGCGCCCACAGGGCGGTCTCGTCCGCGTTGCCTTGGGTATGCTCGGCCCGGAAGCCGAGCACGATCCGGTCGTGCACCTCTTCCGGCGCGCCGCCGGCGCCGCGCAGTACCGACTGTTTGTCGACTCTCGGATCGACGCCGGATACGAACAGAACCGGCGCCGCACCGGCTGCGAGCAGCCGGATGCCTTCGGCAAGCCGCCCCGAGCCCCCGGTCAGGACGACGATGGCATCCGTCTTCGTCCGGCCGTCGGCCGGCGTTTGCGGCATGGTGAAGCCGAACCAGCCCAGCCCGGCGAGCCAGAGCAGCGCCGCCAGCGCGCAAATTGCGGCGAACCAGCGGAGCGCGCGCCACGGCTTGCGCCGTTTGTGCGGAAACGCCCGGCTCCGGTCCACGGGCGTCATGGCGTGCCGGTTCATCGCGTCACGTCATGCGCCGGAGTGTTCGCAACACGGTAATCCGGGCGGTCAGCAGCGCAACCAGCGCCGCCACGACCGGCACGCAGGCGAAAATGGCCCATTGGCCCGGCGTGAAGATGGCGCCGGCCGCCGGCTCCAGTTCGATCTTGCCGGCCAGATCGGCGATCCCGAAGACCGTTCCGATGGCAAAGACGATGCCGATGATCGCGCCCTGCAGGCTGAGCCACAGCGCCTGGCGTTCGAACTGGCGCGCGATATAGCGGTCATGGGCTCCGATCAGGTGCAGCAGGCCGATGACCCGCCGGTGGATGCGCAGCCCGGTGCGCGTCGCGAAGACGACGGTGATGACCGTCGCCAGCCCGATAAGGGCGACGACGAGCAGCGCGACCAGCCAGATCGACCGGGCGAGGCCGATCAGCGGTCCGGCCCAGCGGGCGTGGTTCTCCGTAACCGCGCCGGGCGCCGCCGCGGCGACCTTCGCCGACAGGGCCGCGGTATCGATGGCGGCGCCCGGCGCCGCATGCACCTCGATCAGGATCGGCAGCGGCAGGTCGCCGGCGCCCGCGTCCTCGCCCAGCCAGGGACGCAGGAGGCGGAGCATGTCCTGCCGCGGCAGGCGCCGGGCCTGTTCGACTCCGGGCGCTTTCCGCACCAGGGCGAGCACGGCGCCGGCCTGCTGCTGCGCATGCGGCGAGTCCGGCCCCGCCGGTATCTGGATGGTCAGCGCGCCGCTCAGGCCCGACGACCAGGTCGATACCAGCCCGTTCAGGGCGATCGCGCCCGCGATGGCGACGCCGGACAGGTAGATCATGATCGCCACGATCCAGGGCAAGAGCCTGCCGGCGGGATCCTGATCGAAGGGGATATCGGTCTGGCGGCGGATCAGCACGGCGGCCTCTGGCCCCGGATTATCCTCAGGGCGCCATCCTCCAGATCCAGCCTGGGATACCGGAACCGGTCGACCAGCCCGAAATTATGGGTCGCGATGATGACCGTCGTGCCCATCCTGTTCAATTCCTCGAACAGCTGGATCAGGCGGACGCCGATATTGTCGTCCACATTCCCGGTCGGTTCGTCGGCGAGCAGCAGGTCGGGCTGGTTGATCACCGCACGCGCGATGGCGACGCGCTGCTGCTCGCCGCCGGACAGCGTCGGCGGTTTCGCGCCCAGCCGTTCGCCGAGGCCGACCCACCGCAGCAGTTCGGAGACATGCTTTTTGACATCCGGGCCGCGCGCACCGGCGACGCGCAGGGGCAGGGCGACATTGTCGATCGCCGTCATGTGGTCGAGCAGCTGGAAATCCTGGTAGACGACCCCGATGCGCCGGCGCATGGCGGGGACCTTGTCGCGCGGCAGGGTCGCGACGTCGCGGCCGAACAGATGCACCAGGCCGCGGGTCGGCCGGAGGGACAGGTAGATCAGGCGCATCAGGGTGGATTTGCCGGCCCCGCTTTCGCCGGTCAGGAAATGGAAGCTGCCGGGTTCCAGGCTGAAGGCGATATCGCGGAGCACTTCGTCCCCGGCGCCGTAGCGCATACCCACCTGATCGAACCGCACGACCGGTTTCTCGCCATCGAAGAGATCGGTTCTCAACGAAATGCCCTTCAGTCTCCGGGCCCGTTTGCCCGCCGGCCCGGCTGCGGAACCGCCCCTGCGGACGGCTTGGCGCTTGACCCGCCGGTCCTGCTACGGCAAAGCCCGCCTTCCATACCGTCACCCGAAACCCATGTTACCGGCGCTGCCACGACGCCTATCAGCGGCGGCGCGATCCAGTCAACCGGGCTGGTCAACCAAGCCGGTCAAACGGGCCGGTCAAACGGGATGAACAGGAGCGGCGAACCGAAACCCCGGCGATGATACTCAGCTGCCCGAATTGTTCGACGCGGTTCCTCGTCGATCCGGCCGCCCTGGGATCGGCCGGCCGCACGGTGCGGTGCGGCGCCTGCGGCCACGAATGGCGGCAGGAACCTGGCAAGCCGGCGGTGCGCACCTTTGCGGCGCCGGGCCCCGACGCCGGAGACACCGAAGACACGGGAGACGCGGGAGACGCCGGAGACGCCGGGAAGGAAAGACAGGATGCCGCCGGCGGCCCGGAGGACCGGGGACAGCCTCCGCCCGCGCGGCGCGTTCCCGCGGCGCGGCCGCGCACACGGCGGCCGGGCCGGTTGTTCTCGCTCGTGTTGCTCGCGGTCATCGCCGTGGTCCTGCTCGGCAGCTACCAGTTTCGCAGTATCATCGTTTCCCGGTGGCCGGAATCGGCGCGCCACTACGAATCGCTCGGCATCCCGGTAACGCCATACAGAAATTTCCGGCAGGCGCTCCCGAAAGACTAGCCCGGCTTGCCGGCCCGGCGGCTCAGAACCGCTTCAGCAATCGCTCGATATAGTCGCGTTCCAGCTTCGGCCGCCCGCTTTCGCCGGACCGCTTGCGCAGTTCGCGCAGGATTTCGCTGGCCCGCTTGCGCTCGGCCTCGGTGGGCACCTTGACATCGTTCTGGTCGTACGACCCCATCCCGTCCATGCGGCGGCCCAGCGGGTCGCGGTCAGGGCCGTACCGCCGGTTCCGGTCCCCCCTGTAGCGCTGGCCCCGGCCCGGTCCGAAGCCGAATTGCCGGCCGAGGCGGCGCATCGCCTGGCTCATGCCGCGCGAAAGTTCGCGCAACGCCCGGCCCTGCGGGCCGACCGCCCGGCCCGGCCGGCCGCGCCCCAGATCGCGCTCCGCCCGGCGCATCTCGCCTTCCGCCTTGCCGAAATTCTCGGGAACCTTGCCGGTCATCTCGCCCAGCCGGCGCATCAGGTCGCCCAGTTGCCGGCGCAGTTCGCCCTGGCGGCGGGCCGCGTCGCGGTCGGCCTCGCGCTCGCGCTCGCCGCCGTTCCGGCCCTCCTGTCCGCGGCGGAAGCTCTCGTCCATCAACTGCTGCTGCCGGCGAATCAGGTTGTTGAGGTCGCGCAGCATCAGCCGCGCCGGATTGTTGGGATCGGCGTGCTGCCGGCCCCGCTGCCCGGTGCGCAGGTTCTGCATCATCTCGCGCAGCTGCGAGAGCATGCGGCGCAGGGCGTCCTTGTCGCCGTCGCGCAGCATGTCTCGCATGGATTCGAGCATCCGCTTGACGTCCTGCTCGGTGAGACGGCGATCCGGGTTGACGGGAAACTGCTGGCTGAACTGCCCCGGATTGCGTTCCGCTTCGCGGCGCAGGGCGTCCATATATTCCTTCATCGAGCGGCGCAGCTCGTCGAGCAGCCGCTTCAGTTCCTCGTCCCTGATGTCCCGCCGCGACAGCAGTTCCATCAGCTTTTCGTGAATCCGCGCCAGTTCCCGCTCGGACGCCACGGTCTCGCCCTTGTCGATGCGCAGCGCGGTCTCCCACAGGATCGCCTGGACCGACCGGATCGCGGCGGCGCGGCTCTGCGCGATCGCCGTGTCGTCGCGGCCGTCGTGCCGCGAACCGAGGATCAGCCGGCTCTGAGCGGCGCGCAGCGCCAGATAGACCACGGGATCGTTGTTGAACTCGCTGCGCTGGTCGGCGATATGGCCCAGGACCGCCACGACCTGGTCGAGCTTTTCCGGCTCGAGGGTCAGGATCTTGCGCTGGGCGATGATGGCCCGGGCGACGGGATGGCGGAAAATCCGCTCCGGCAGCGTCATGTCCCTGAATTTGCTGCGCCCGCGCTGGCCGAGATCGTCTTCGGTCTCGAACAGCATGGACACGTCGAGGCCGGCCCAGCGATGGGGCGTCAGGTCCTTGTACAGCCGTCCGGCGACCTTCTTGCCGCCGGCGACCGGCGCCTCGATCGCCATGACGTCCGTTTCGCCGGCCCGGGCGATGTAGACGCGGACCTTGCTGACGCCATGATCGTCCCCGGCCTTGTAATCCAGACGGATGTTCTGGCGCCGGGTGACTTCGGGATCCTCGGCCCATGCCACGGTCGGCGGCAGATCGGGAGTCACCGAGATCTTCCATTGCACCGCGTTGCGCGCGCGCTGGCGGACGACCAGGTCGCCGCTCTCCTCCAGCAGCATCTCGCCCTGCCAGCCGGCCCGGTCGAGCGGCTGCAGGGCGAGGCGCTGGCGGCCCAGCGTCATGGCCGGGCGGCCCTTTCCGCCGCGGAACTGCAGCAGCAGTTTCGAATGCATCGGGACGACGATGGGCTTGCCGTCATGCGCCTGGGTGATCATGCGCGGCTGCCGGCCCGTATAGCCGGGCGGCGTGACCCAGGCTTCGACCGTCACCGGTGCGGCGACGCCGCCCTCGAAATCGGGCAGGAACGCCCGGGCGAACCGGTCGGCCGGATCGTTCCAGCCGGCAGTCAGGCCGAGGGCCAGCAGAATGGCGGCGAGGCCGCGCAGGGCGAACGGGTCGCGCCGGGCGATCCGCGGCCGCGGCGGCCCGACGCGCAGATGCTCGAGCGCCGCGCGCGCCCGCTCGCGATGGCGCCGCCAGAGCGCCTCGGAGAACGCATCGCCGGACCCGACGGCAAGACGGTCCCGGGTCGTCGTGAGCGGCCGGTGCGCCAGGCCGCTGGTGCGTTCCAGCCGCCGCCGGGCGGCCCATGCGCCGGGCAGGCGCAGGCGGCGAAATCCGTGGGCCAGGGCCAGACAGAAACCAAGGCCGAAAGCGGCGAGGACGGCGACGTGAAGCCAGCCGGGCAGCAAGGGCAGGACATCGAGCAGGACAACGGCGGCGAACAGGAAGGCGGCGGCGGCGGCCGTCCAGAAGCGCGGCCACAGCCGCTCCCAGGCGAGCGCCAGCCAGGACAGCGCGGTCCGGAACCCGTAGCCGGGTTCGCGTTCCGCGTTCCCGGCCGGTCTTTTCCAGCCCTTGTCCGAAGCGCCCATACCCTCTCCTTCCGGCTCCTTCAGGCTCCTTCCGGCGGCTCCAGCCAATCCGGCACCGCCTCCTGCCGGATCAGGTCGTCGACCGTCTGCCGCGCCCGCACGACCGCGTACCGCTCGCCGCTCACCAGAACCTCCGGCGCCGGCGGACGGCTGTTGTAGGCCGACGACATCACCGAACCATACGCCCCTGCCGACCCGAATGCCACCAGATCTCCGGGCGCCAGCGGCGGCAGGCTGCGGGCGACGGCGAAGGTGTCGCCGCTTTCGCAGATCGGCCCGACGACATCCGTTTCCACACAATCTGGGCTATTTTGAGGCTGCGTCACCGGCACGATCGCATGATAGGCGCCATACATGGCCGGGCGGGCCAGATCGTTCATCGCGGCATCGACCACCGCGACCGGCCGGAGGCCGCCATCCTTCAGGTAGAGGACCCGCGCCACCAGGACGCCGGCATTGCCGACCATCGACCGGCCCGGCTCGAACATCAGTTCGCATCCCAGGCCGCCGACCGTTTCGCGCACCACCGCGGCATAGTCCTCGAAGCGCGGCGGCGCCTCGTCCCGGTAGGTGATGCCGACGCCGCCGCCGAGATCGAGGCTTATCACGCCATGCCCGGCGGCGCGTAGCGCGCGGACCTGTCCGGCCAGGCGGCCGAACGCCGCCCGGTAGGGCGCGAGGCTCAGCAGTTGCGAGCCGATATGCATGGCGAGGCCGGACGGCGTCAGGTTCGGCAACTCCGCGGCCCGGGCGTAGGCCGGCAGCGTCCGGTCGATCGCGATGCCGAACTTGTCCTGCTTGCGGCCGGTCGAGATCTTGTCGTGGGTCCGGGCATCGACATCGGGATTGATGCGCAGGGAGACCCGCGCCGTGACGCCGACCCCGGCGGCGACGGCGGAGATCAGATCGAGTTCCGCTTCCGATTCGACGTTGAGCTGGAGGATGCCGGAGCGCAGCGCCAGGGCGATTTCCTCTTGGGTCTTGCCGACGCCGGAAAACACGATCCGGCCGGCCGGAACGCCCGCGGCAAGCGCCCGGCGCAGTTCGCCGCCCGACACGACGTCGGCGCCGGCGCCCAGCCCGGCGAAGGCCGCGATGACCGCCTGGTTGGAGTTGGCCTTCAGGGCGTAGCAGATCGTGGCCGGCAGCCCGGCGAGCGCCGCCTCCAGCGCCCGGTAGCTGCGGGTGAGGCCGGCCAGCGAATAGCAGTAGAAAGGCGTGCCGACGTCCGCCGCGATACCGGACAGCGGCAGGGCTTCGGCGCAGAGGGTCCCGCCGGCATAGCTGAAATCGGGCGACGGGACTCGATCGGTCATTGGGTGATATCCGCAGTTGGCGCCCGGCGGAGCCTCAGTGGACAGCGCCGGGCGGGGATGGCGTCGGCGGTCAGCGGGCGCTGCCGGACGGCGGCTCTATTCCGGGCCGGGTTTCCGGAAAATCGTTGCCCGGCCGGCGGGTGCGCCCGCGGGGTATCCCGCCGGATAGCGGTCGACCCCGGTGGCGGCCCGCGGATCGTCCTTCTTGCCGCACGCCGCCAGGGCGAATCCGAGAACGCCGGCGGCCAGCAGTAGCGTCAAGACCCGGACCATGCGGCTGTCTCCCGTCACGGGTTGCCGCGCCCGGCCAGAGCGGCGCGCGCGGCAACTGCTGCCGCCCGGACATTGTCCGGCGCGGTGCCGCCGGACGACGTCCGGCTGGCGACGGAATATTGCACCGTCAGCACGTCGAAGACAGCCCCCGTCACCCGCGGCTCGACGCCCTGCATCTCGTCGAGGGTCAGGCCGTCGAGACCGACGCCGCGCGCCTCGGCCAGCTTCACCAGGGCGCCGGTCGTCCGGTGCGCGTCGCGGAACGGCAGGCCGAGCTCCCGCACCAGCCAGTCCGCCAGATCGGTCGCGGTTGCGAAGCCGGCGCCGGCCGCCGCCAGCAGCCTGTCCCCGTTCACCGTCATTTCCCGGATCATGCCGGCCGTCGCCCGGACGCAGACCGCGAGGCTGTCGGCGGCGTCGAACACCGGCTCCTTGTCTTCCTGCATGTCCTTGGAATAGGCGAGCGGCAGGCTCTTCATGACGACCGCCAGGCCGGTCAGCGCGCCGACGATCCGGCCGGCCTTGGCGCGCACGAGCTCCGCGGCGTCCGGATTGCGCTTCTGCGGCATGATCGAACTGCCGGTGGAGAAACTGTCGGACAGGCCGATGAAGCCGAACTGCGCGCTCGACCAGATGACGATCTCCTCGGCCAGGCGCGACAGATGGGTGGCGCAGATCGCGCAGGCGGCGAGGAATTCGAGCGCGAAATCGCGCGCCGAGACCGCGTCGAGCGAATTGGCCATCGGCCGGTCGAAGCCCAGCGCGGCGGCGGTCTGCGCCCGGTCGATCGGGAAGGCGGTGCCCGCGAGCGCCGCGGCGCCGAGCGGCGATTCGTTGACCCGCCCCCGCGCATCGGCAAGCCGCGCCCGGTCGCGCCCGAACATGGCGGCATAGGCCAGCATGTGGTGCCCGAAGGTCACCGGCTGGGCCGATTGCAGATGGGTGAAGCCGGGCATGACCGTATCGGCATGGGCCTCGGCCCTGTCGATCAGGGCCGATTGCAGGCCGTTCAGGTCGGCGTCCAGGCCGTCGATGGCGTCGCGCACCCAGAGGCGCAGGTCCGTCGCCACCTGGTCGTTGCGCGAGCGCGCGGTGTGCAGCCGGCCGGCCGCCGGGCCGATCAGCTCGGCGAGCCGCGCCTCGATATTCATGTGGATGTCTTCCAGCGCCGCGCTGAATTCGAAGCGGCCGCTCTCGATCTCTTGAAGGATCGTGTCGAGCCCCTGCCCGATTGCCGCCGCATCTTCCTTCGATATGATGCCGCAATCGGCGAGCATCGCCGCATGGGCCTTCGACCCGGCGATATCGCAGGCATACAGGCGCCGGTCGAAGCTGATCGAGGCGTTGATCGCCTCCATCAGGGCGTCGGGTCCGGCGGCGAAGCGGCCGCCCCACAGGGTATTGGTCTTCGGTTCGGACATGGGCGGGAGTTAGGCGCGATGCGGAAACGGACAACGGAACAGCTCTCCGGGAAGCGGATCTTCGGGCTGGTGGCCGCCATCCTGCTGGCGCTCGCCGCCGCCGCTCCGCCGCCGGCCGCCGACGCAGCGCCGGGGCCGAAACGCGCCGCCAAGGCGTCTGCCGAACCGCCGCCCTTCAGCGGAACGGCCCGCGCCTTCGTCTTCCTGAAGGAGCCGCGCGCCGTGCAGTTCGGCCCGTTCGCCGACGCGGAGGGCCGGCCGGTCACCATGGCGCGCTACAGGGGCAAGGTTCTGCTGGTCAACTTCTGGGCGACCTGGTGCGCCCCCTGCATCCACGAGATGCCGACTCTGGACCGGCTGCAGGCGGCGCTGGGCGGGCCGGAATTCGCCGTGCTCACCGTCTCGCTCGACCGCAAGGGCATGGCGGCGGTCGGGCCGTTCTGGCAGGAGCAGGGCTACAGGCACCTGCCGATCCTGCTCGACTCGCGCTGGAAGACCGCCCGCCGCCTCGGCGTCAGCGGCCTGCCGGCGACCTTCCTGCTCGACCGCAGGCACCGGATCGTCGGCTACCTGCTCGGCCCCGCGGCGTGGGATTCGCCGCAGGCGAAGGCCTTCCTGCGCTTCTATATTGCCCGGCCCGGCAGCTGAGCCCGCCCGCCCCTTCCCGTACCGTCATTTCGACCGAACGGAGTGAGTGGAGAAATCTTTCCGGCAGTGCGCCCCGGACTTTGCGCCGCGCCGGAAAGATATCTCCGCTTCGCCCCGGATCAGGTCCGGGGCTACGGTCGATATGACGGATTGTGTTATTTGCACGGTTCCGCCGATTTTCGACCCGAACGCAAGCAGGTGCAAACCAGCCCCCATGAACAAGACGAACCCCGGCAACTTCTTCGAGGATTTCCGCGTCGGCCAGCGCATCCGGCACGCCACGCCGCGCACGCTGACGGCGGGCGACGCGGCGCTCTACACGGCGCTCACCGGCAGCCGCTTCGCCGTGCAGTCGTCGGATGCCTTCGCGCAAGCCGTCGGCTACGAATGCGCGCCGCTCGACGACTTGCTGGTGTTCCACACGGTGTTCGGCAAGACGGTGCCGGACATTTCGCTCAACGCCGTCGCCAACCTGGGCTATGCCGATTGCGTGTTCGGCGCGCCGGTCTGGCCCGGCGACAGCCTGTCGGCCCGCTCCGAGGTCATCGGCCTGCGCGAGAACGCCAACGGCAAGACCGGCATCGTCTATGTCCGCACCGTCGGCGAGAACCAGTGCGGCGCGAGGGTGCTCGGCTATGTCCGCTGGGTCATGGTGCGCAAGCGGGATGCGTCTGCGCCGGCGCCCGAAGCGGCCGTGCCGGACCTGCCCGGGGCGGTTGCGGCGGGCAGGCTGGCGGCTCCCGCCGCCTTCGATCCGGACGGCTGGGACGACGCCCTTTCCGGCGAAGCCTGGCGCTGGGGCGATTATGCGCCGGGCGAGAAGATCGACCATGTCGACGGCATGACGATCGAGGAAGCCGAGCACGCGACCGCGACCCGGCTCTACCAGAACACCGCGAAGGTGCATTTCAACCAGCATACGGAGGGCGAGGGCCGGTTCGGCCGGCGGCTGGTCTATGGCGGCCACGTCATGAGCGTGGCGCGCGCGCTCAGCTTCAACGGCCTCGCCAACGGCTTCCGGATCGCCGCGATCAACGGCGGGCGGCATGTCGGCCCGGTGTTCGCCGGCGACACGATCTATGCCTGGTCGGAGATCGTCGAGCGGCTGGAGCTGCCGGGCAACGCGGCGCTCGGCGCGCTGCGGCTGCGCACGGTGGCGGCGAAGGACACGCCCTGCGCCGGCTTCCCGGACAGGGACGGCGACGGCCGCTACCCGGAAAGCGTCGTGCTCGATCTCGACTACACCGTGCTGATCCCGCGATAGCTGCCCTCGAAGGATGATCGGCCGCTGCAGGGCGCTGAGGAGCCGGCGCCGCCGCGAAGCCTTGGCCATATCGGCGAGCTTGCAGAGATGTATGCATATTGATAAATTGCATGCAACGAAGTCATGACTGGAATTTGCATATGCCCATTCTGACCGTGCGCAACCTGCCCGACGAGGTGCATCGCGCCCTGCGCGTGCGGGCCGCTCTGCGCGGCCGCAGCACCGAGGCCGAAGTGCGCGCCATCCTGGCGGAAACGGTCCTGCCCGAAGGGCGGGCTACGTTGGGAACGCTGCTGACCGCCGTCGGCCGGCGCGCCGGGTTGACGGACGAGGAGTTCGCAGGCTTCGCGCAACGCGATACCGCGCCGGCCCGGCCGATCGATCTGGAATGATCCTGGTCGACACCAACGTGGTGTCGGAGCCGCTGCGCGGGGCTCCGGAGCCGCGCGTCGCCGCATGGCTCGACGCACAGTCGCTGGAAACGCTGTACCTGTCCGCCATCACCGTCGCCGAACTGCGCTTCGGAGTGCGATCGCTGCCGGCCGGCCGCCGCCGGGACCGGCTGGACGAGGATCTGGAGGGGCAGGTCCTGCCGATGTTCGCCGGGCGGGTATTGGCCTTCGATCTCGCCGCCTCGCAGGCCTATGCGGCGCTGATGGAGAAGGCGGGGTCCGGGGGGCGGACGATCCCGGTGTCCGACGGTTACATTGCGGCGACCGCCGCGGCCAACGGCATGATGGTGGCGACGCGGGACACCGCCCTGTTCGAGGCGGCGGGATTGAAGACCGTCGATCCGTGGATGGCGTAGGACGCGGCCGGTGCGCCGTATCGCGGTGCGCCACGTTGCCATTGTTCCATCGGGGGACGGCCGCGCGCCGGCCGCAGCAACGCAATATCGCCGCAAGCCGTGGCCATGCGCCTTGCCTCTCTTGCGCGGTGGCGCAATAAACACCCGTCACAGTTTCCGCCCCAGACGGATGGCACATGGCTTCCGACCCCCCGGCCCGGCGCGACCGGCCGCTCTCGCCCCATCTCCAGGTCTACAAGCCGCAATGGACATCGGTGCTGTCCATCCTTCACCGGATCACCGGGGTGGCGCTGGCGGCGGGCACGCTGCTGCTGGTCTGGTGGCTCGCCGCCGCGGCTTCGAGCGCCGCGTATTTCGCCTGGGTCCAGGGCGTCATGGCGAGCTGGCCCGGCATCGTCCTGCTGATCGGCTGGGCCTTCGCGCTCTACTACCACCTGTGCAACGGCATCCGGCACCTGTTCTGGGACGCCGGAATCGGCCTCGAACTCGGTCCGGCGCGGGCGAGCGGAATGATCGTCGTGGCCGCCGCCGCCGCGCTCACCGTTCTGTCCGCCGTCGTCGCACTGACGCCCGCGGGAGCGCCGGCATGAGCTTCCGGACCCCGCTCGGCCGGGTCCGCGGCCTCGGCAGCGCGAAGGAAGGGACGCATCACTGGTGGGCCCAGCGGGTCACCGCCATCGCGCTGGTGCCGCTGACGGTCTGGATCGTGGTCAGCATCCTGATGCTGGCCGGCGCCGACCGCGGCGCGATCGCGGACTGGCTCGGCAACCCGGTCACCGCCGGGCTGCTGGTCCTGACGATCCTGGCCGCCTTCCACCACGGCCAGCTCGGCCTCCAGGTCGTGATCGAGGACTATGTCCATAACGAGGGCTGGAAGATCGGCCTGATCGTCTTCGTGAAGCTCGCCGCCCTGCTGTTCGGCGGCATCGGGATCGTTTCCGTGCTCATGCTGGCGTTCGGGGGATAGGCGAGGCATGGGCAGGGCCTACGAGATCGTCGAACACCAATACGATGTCGTGGTCGTCGGCGCCGGCGGCGCCGGGCTGCGCGCCACCTTCGGCATGGCCGAGAAGGGCCTGCGCACCGCCTGCATCACCAAGGTCTTCCCGACCCGCTCCCACACCGTGGCGGCCCAGGGCGGCATCTCCGCCGCGCTCGGTAACATGGGCGAGGACGACTGGCGCTGGCACATGTACGACACCGTCAAGGGCGCCGACTGGCTCGGCGACCAGGACGCCATCGAATATATGTGCAAGGAGGCGATCCCGGCGATCATCGAGCTGGAGCATCACGGCGTGCCGTTCAGCCGGACGCCGGACGGCAAAATCTACCAGCGCGCCTTCGGCGGCATGACGACCAACTATGGCGAGGGCATCGCGCAGCGCACCTGCGCCGCCGCCGACCGGACCGGCCACGCCATCCTGCACACGCTCTACCAGCAGAGCCTGCGCCACAACGCGGAATTCTTCGTCGAATATTTCGCCGTCGACCTGCTGGTCGAGGACGGCGAGGTGCTCGGCGTCATCGCCTGGAACCTGGACGACGGTACGATCCACCGCTTCCGCGCCCACCAGACCGTGCTGGCGACCGGCGGCTACGGCCGCATCTATTTCTCCTGCACCGGCGCCCACACCCAGACCGGCGACGGCAACGCCATGGCCCTGCGCGCCGGCGTGCCCTGCCAGGACATGGAGTTCGTGCAGTTCCACCCGACCGGCATCTATGGTGCCGGCTGCCTGATCACCGAGGGGGTGCGCGGCGAGGGGGGCTATCTGACCAATTCGGAGGGCGAGCGCTTCATGGAGCGCTACGCGCCCTCGGCCAAGGACCTCGCATCGCGCGATGTCGTCAGCCGCTCGATGACCCTGGAGATCCGTGAGGGGCGCGGCGTCGGGCCGGACGCCGACCATATCTTCCTGCATATCGAGCATCTGGACCCGGACGCTATCGCCCAGCGGCTGCCCGGCATTTCGGAGACCGCGCGCATCTTCGCCGGCGTCGACGTCACCAGGGATCCGATGCCGGTGCTGCCGACCTGCCACTACAATATGGGCGGCGTGCCGACGAATTACCGGGGCGAGGCGGTCACGAAGCGCAACGGCGATGCCGACGCCACGGTGCCCGGCCTGATGGCGATCGGCGAGGCGGCCTGCGTCTCGGTGCACGGCGCCAACCGGCTGGGCTCGAACTCGCTGCTCGATCTGGTCGTGTTCGGCCGCGCTGCCGCCGACCATTGCGCGGAAACCATCGCTCCCGGCGCGCGCCACCGGCCGCTCGGCAACGGCGCCGACGACCTGGCGCTCGACCGGCTCGACCGGATGCGCCATGCCGCCGGCGGCACCCCGACGGCCGCCGCCCGGCTGGAGATGCAGAGGGTCATGCAGTCCAACTGCGCCGTTTTCCGCGACGGCGACATTCTCGGCGAAGGCGTCGCCCGCATGAAGGATATCTGGGCCCGGCGCGACGATCTCAGGGTCAATGACCGCTCGATGATCTGGAACACCGACCTGGTCGAGACCCTGGAGTTCGACAACCTGATCTACCAGGCGCTGGTCACCATCGTCTCGGCCGCCAACCGCGAGGAGAGCCGCGGCGCCCACGCCCGCGAGGATTTCCCGGAGCGCGACGACGAGAACTGGATGAAGCACACCATCTCGTGGTGCGACGAGGCCGGCGGCGTGACCATCGACTACCGCCCGGTCCACATGAACACGCTCACCAACGACGTGGCGCCAATCCCGCCGAAGGAACGGGTGTATTAGCGCCTGAAAGCCGAAGGCGCGGAACCGCCCGCAGGAAAGAAACGGAACCTATGGCCCAATTCAGACTGCCGCCGAATTCCCGGATTGCGAAGGGCAAGGCCTGGCCGTCGCCCGAAGGGGCGAAGCGGCCGAGGCGGTTCAAGATCTACCGCTACGACCCCGACGGCGCGGACAACCCGCGGCTCGACACCTACACCGTCGACCTGGACGATTGCGGGCCGATGGTTCTCGACGCGATCATCAAGATCAAGAACGAGGTCGATTCGACGCTCGCCTTCCGCCGCTCCTGCCGCGAGGGGGTGTGCGGCTCCTGCGCCTTCAACATCGGCGGCACCAACACGCTGGCCTGCACCAGCTTCATCGCCGACTACCGGGGCGACATCCCGATCTATCCGCTGCCGCACCTGCCGGTGGTCAAGGACCTGGTGCCGGACCTGACCCAGGCCTACGCCCAGCTCGCCTCGGTCGAGCCCTGGCTCAAGACCAGGACGCCGGCGCCGGAGCGCGAGCGCCTGCAATCGCCGGAAGACCGCGAGAAGCTGGACGGGCTGTGGGAATGCGTGCTCTGCTTCTCCTGCAGCACGAGCTGCCCGTCCTACTGGTGGAACGGCGAGCGCTATCTCGGGCCGGCCGTGCTGCTCCAGGCCTATCGCTGGATCGCCGACAGCCGGGACGAATATACCGGCGAGCGGCTCGACGACCTGGAAGACCCGTTCCGCCTCTACCGCTGCCACACCATCATGAACTGCACCAGCACCTGCCCGAAGCACCTCAACCCGGCCAAAGCAATCGCCGAGACCAAGAAGCTGATGGTGTCGCGGCAGTAAACCGATCCGAACCCGGCCGGGCGGGACCGTCTCCCGTCCCGGCGATCCCGACATTCAGGAGGAAACACCCATGATCACCGCCGTCGTCAATTTCCCGCTGGCCGAAGGCACGACCCTGGACAAGGCCCGGGAGCTGTTCTCCGCCACCGCGCCGCGCTACCAGTCGATCGAGGGGCTGGTGCGCAAATACTATCTGTTCAACCCGGAGACCGGCGTCGGCGGCGGCTGCTACCTGTTCGAGGACCGGGCTTCGGCCGAAGCGACCTTCAGCCCCGAATGGCGCGCCTTCATCGCCGACCGCTACGGCGCCGACCCGGACGTGCGCTTCTTCGAGACGCCGGTGGTGGTCGACAACAGCATCGGCGACATCGCCATCGCCGCGGAGTAGGGCGGCGCGGGCGTCCTTCGGGACGGCCATTTCGAGACGCGGCGCTTCGCACCGCTCCTCAATGGCCTCCTCAGGATGAAGAATTTTTTTGGCTCCACAACTTCAGCTTCATCCTGAGGAGAGGTTGAGGAGCGATCCGCAGGATCGCGTCTCGAAACCTCGTCTCGAAGGACGGGCGATCCCGCATCAACCGCCATGACCTTCGCCCCGCCCAAGGGAACCGTCGCGACGCCGGACCGGGCGCTCGACAAGGCGGCGCTCTACGCCAATGCGCGCCGGGCGGCGGCGGGGTTCCGGGCGCTCGGCCTCGGGCCCGGCAGCGCCGTCGCCATGGTGCTGCGCAACGACATTCCGTTCCTGGAGACGGCGCTCGCGGCCAACTGGGCCGGCGCCTATATCGTGCCGGTCAACTGGCATCTGCGCGGCGGGGAAGTGGGCGCAATCCTGGCCGATTGCGGCGCGGACGTCCTGGTCGTCCACACCGATCTGCTGGCCGAAATCCGGCCCTTCGTGCCGGACAAGGTCCGAATTCTCGCGGTGGAACCGGCGCCGTCCATGATCGCGGCCTACCGGATCGCCGACGACGCCGCGCGCGCGCCGGACGGTCTCGATCGCTGGGAGGACTGGATCGGCGGCTTCGAGCCGGCCGCCGGGCCGCCGGCGGGCCGCTTCTCCATGATCTACACCTCCGGCACCACAGCGCAGCCCAAGGGCGTGACCCGCGAGTCCACCGGCGCGGAAGCGATCGAACGCGGCAGTGCGATGATGGCGGACGCGTTCGGCCTGTGGAGCGACATGAACGCCGTCATGACCGGACCGATGTATCACAGCGCGACCTTCGCCTACTCGTCCGGCTGCCTGGCCCTCGACGGCGACCTCTTCCTGATGCCGCGGTTCGACGCCGCGGACCTGCTGCGCGTGACCGAGCAGCGCAAGGCGGAGGCGATGCACATGGTGCCGACGATGTTCAGCCGCCTGCTGCGCCTGCCCGAGGACGTGCGCCGGCGATACGACGTCTCTTCCCTCAAATATGTCATTCACGGCGCGGCGCCCTGCCCGCCCGGCGTCAAGCGGGCGATGATCGAGTGGTGGGGGCCAGTGATCCACGAATATTACGGCTCGACCGAAGCGGCCATCGTCTCGGTCGCCTCGAGCGCGGAATGGCTGGCCCGGCCGGGCACGGTCGGCAAGCCGCGCAAGACGACGCCGGTGCAGGTCCGCGGCGCGGACGGCGCGGTTTTGCCGCCGGGGCAGGAAGGCGAACTCTACATGCAGCTCAACCCGGCGTACGGCTTCACCTACCGCAACCGGCCGGAGCTCGATGAAGGCACGAAGGGCGGCGCCTGGTTCACAAACGGCGATATCGGCTGGCAGGACGAGGACGGCTATCTCTATCTGTGCGACCGCCGCAAGGACATGATCATCTCCGGCGGCGTCAACATCTATCCGTCCGAGATCGAAGCCGTCATCGGCGATCATCCGGCGGTGCGCGACTGCGCCGTCTTCGGCATCCCGGACGACGAGTTCGGCGAGGCAGTCGCCGCTGCGGTCGAAGCCGGCGATGCGGTGAGCGAAGACGACATCCGCGCCCACGTCGCCGCGCGGCTCGCCGGATACAAGGTGCCGCGAGTCGTCGCATTCCACGACGCGCTGCCGCGGGAAGATTCGGGCAAGATATTCAAGCGCCGGCTGCGCGACCCCTACTGGGCCGGCGCGAACCGCAGGATCTGACCGGAGACGGAGACCCCGCAATCATGGCCATTCCGGAATCCCTCAAGGGGCGGCTGTCGCTGCCGCTGATCGGCGCGCCGTTGTTCATCGTCTCCAACCCGGACCTGGTGATCGAACAGTGCAAGGCCGGCATCGTCGGCTCCTTCCCGGCGCTCAATGCGCGCCCCAAGGAGGTGCTCGACGAATGGCTCGACCGGATAACGACCGAACTGGGCGAGTATGCCGCCAAGCATCCGGGCCGGCCGGTCGCGCCCTTCGCGGTCAACCAGATCGTTCACAAGTCGAACGACCGGCTGGAGCACGATGTCGAACTGTGCGTGAAATACGAGGCGCCGATCATGATCACCAGCCTGCAGGCGCCGACCCACGTCGCGCCGGCAGCGCACAGCTATGGCGGGCTGGTGTTCCACGACATCACCAACATCCGCCACGCGAAGAAGGCGCTCGCCTAAGGCGCCGACGGGCTGATCCTGGTCTGCGCCGGGGCGGGCGGCCATGCCGGGGCGCTCAGCCCCTTCGCGCTGGTCGCCGAGGTGCGCGAATTCTTCGACGGGCCGGTCATCCTGTCCGGCAGCATGGCGACCGGCGGCCAGATCCTCGCCGCCCAGGCCATGGGCGCCGACCTCGCCTATCTCGGCACCCGCTTCATCGCGTCGGCCGAAGCCAACGCCCAGGAGCGCCAGAAGGAGATGATCGTCGACAGCACGGCGGAGGACATCGTCTACACCAACGTCTTCTCCGGCGTGAAAGGCAACTATCTCGCCAAGAGCGTGGCAGCCGCCGGCCTCGACCCGGCCAACCTGCCCGAGGCCGACAAGTCGAAGATGGATTTCGGCTCCGGCGGCGGGTCCAGCCGCAAGGTCTGGCGCGATATATGGAGCGCCGGCCAGAGCACCGGCATGGTCAAGGATATCCGCCCGACCGCCGAGATCGTCGCCCGGCTGCGCGAAGAATACGACGCCGCGAAGGCCCGCCTCGCCGCCTGGAGCGCGCCCTACGACGCCGGCGAGGCCCCCGCCGACGCGGCGTGAGTATGGTTGGCACGACAACAATTTCGTCGCACGAATAAAATTGCCGCAATTAATGTCTTGTTGAGACCTAATTTTATCGTAATTTGTTGATCGAATTGTTGGCAAATTTTCCAGCGGAGAGGTCTGTTGAGTAGCCGCGACGTTAGATTCTACCGATATCCCAATAACGGTACGATATCCAGACACACTACTTTGTCTTTGGATTTGCTCGACCTAGCGCACGCTAATATTAGAGAAGTCGGTTCAACCGTTGGCCCAGCAAGCGTATATTTGTCGACGTTTAATGCACACCTTACAAATGATTCTATGTTGATCTGGCGAGGGAGCGGTCCGGGTGCGGATCGCGAGCTTCGACGCTCTTACTCAAACATTCATGGAAGAATTTTCGCAAGATCTTATCTCGAGAAGTGTGAAGGCGTAACGGGACTACTACCAATCGAGGGAAAGTATTTTAATTTTTCGCCAAGCGCAACCGTCCGTATGCGAGATAATGAGAACGGCGATATGCCGGATTGGATCGGGTGGAATTCGACCGACTACGTCGTCGCCGAGGCGAAGGGAACACGGGATGGTAACAACTGGGAAAAGTCGTTCTGGGATGGCTACGCTATACCTCCAAGCCTGAGAAAGGCACAAGAACAAGTAGCCCGCGTGCAAATTGATCTTTATCACTACGGCGCCCAAGACGTTGAGTTCAAAGGTTGGGCAGTGGCATCGCGCTGGGCAACAGAAGAAAACGGGCTCGATCCATGGCTCGCGGCTATCGATCCGAGACACGGGCTTGAACCGCCAAATCCCGAATGGTTCATGGCCTCTGCCGCTGAAATGCAGCGCGAAATTTTAGAACGAATGATATTTTCGTTTGGTTTCTCTGATAGGGCTCCGAAATTTTCTACTAAAGAGCCTCGAATTCTTCTTAGCGAAGAGTTCGATCCTCGGCGAGATTACTGGAAACAGTTGGTCCTATCGGATGGTCGAACGGTATGTGGCTTGAGCGTTGCGTATATTCGCGGTGCATTTCTGCCAATAAACCGCTATGAAGACATCACATTCTATATAAATTCATTTTCAGAAGAAAGATTATTGTGGGCCGCAACAATCCTGGATCTATCTCTAAATGCGGCTGAAGACAGAAAGTTTCCGGAGTATGAAACGGAGCGAGAGGACAGTTTTTTGAGTAGGAATGGCCTTGCGATTTTTGATCTAAGAGCGGTGCGAGAGGTGCACGAAGTATGACGGCAAACATGTAACTTTCTTGTACCCTGCTCAATTATGTCGTAAGTTTTTGTAGAACGAGCATATCATCGAAAAGAATATGGTCGAAAGCTATCTTTCTACATAGATGGTGTAATTTTCGGCATTGGCGCACCTCATCACCGCGCGTTTTCCAGCATCATGGCAGCGCCCTTTTCGGCGATCATGATGGTCGGGTTGTTGGTGTTACCGGAGGTCACGGTCGGCATGATTGAGGCGTCGATCACGCGCAGGTTTTCGACCCCATGAACCTTGAGCTGGTCGCTGACCACCGCCTGCGGATCGTTGCCCATCTTGCAGGTGCCGACAGGGTGGAAGATCGTCGTGCCGATGTCGCCAGCGCCCGGGACCAGCTCCTGCTCGGTCAGTTCTGACCGGTTACATGGGTAACAGGTTTCAGTCTTTGTTCATGTTGCATCGAGAGGGGAAGGAAAAATGCGCGTTGCGCTCAGCCCGTCCGTTCCGGCCTTGCGGCGAAGCCTGCCGCCTCTTCCAGCACCCCGGCGACGCGGAACAGGGTTTCTTCCTCGAAGGCGTCGGCGATCAGGTGCAGGCCGAGCGGCAGGCCGTCGCCGTCCAGCCCGGCCGGCACGGAGATCGCCGGCAGGCCGGCCATGCTCGCCGGCACCGTGAACACGTCGTTGAGATACATGGCGATCGGGTCGTCCATCTTCTCGCCGAGCGGGAAGGCGGCGGTCGGCGTGGTCGGCGTCAGGATGGCGTCGACCGTTTCGAAGGCTTCGCGGAAATCGCGCGCGATCAGGCTGCGCACGCGCTGCGCCTTGATGTAGTAGGCGTCGTAATAGCCGGCGGAGAGGACGTAGGTGCCGATCAGGATGCGCCGGCGGACCTCCGCACCGAAGCCGGCGCCGCGGGTCGCCTCGTACATCTCCGTCAGGTCCGCCCCGCCGCCGATTGAGTCGCCGGCGGATTCGCCGGCCTCCCGCAGGCCGAAGCGCACGCCGTCGTAGCGCGCGAGATTGGACGAGGCCTCCGCCGGCGCGACGATATAATAGGCCGGCAGGGCGTATTTCGTGTGCGGCAGGCTGAGGTCGACGATCTCGGCGCCGGCCGCCTTCAGCCAGTCCTTGCCCCGTTCCCAGAGCGCGACGATGGCCTCCGGCGTGCCGTCCATCCTGTATTCCGCCGGAATGCCGATGCGCAGGCCGCTGATATCGCCGGTCAGCGCGGCCTCGTAGTCCGGCACGTCGCGCGGCACGGACGTCGAATCCTTCGGGTCGTGCCCGGCCATGGCGCGCAGCAGGATCGCCGCATCGCGCACCGTCCGGGTGATCGGCCCGGCCTGGTCGAGGGACGAGGCGAAGGCGACGATGCCCCAGCGCGAGCAGCGGCCGTAGGTCGGCTTCATGCCGACGATGCCGCAGAAGGCGGCCGGCTGGCGGATCGAGCCGCCGGTGTCGGTCCCGGTCGCGGCCGGCGCGGCACGCGCGGCCACGGCCGCCGCGGACCCGCCGGACGAGCCGCCCGGCGCCAGCGCCCGGTTCGACCGCGCCGCGTGCCAGGGATTCTCGACCCGGCCGTAGTGCGAGGTGATGTTGGACGAGCCCATGGCGAACTCGTCCATGTTGGTCTTGCCCAGCATGACCGCGCCTTCGGCCCACATTTTCGCGGTCACCGTCGATTCGTAGGGCGGCGCGAAGCCGCCGAGGATGCGCGAACCGGCGGTCGTCTGCACGCCCCGGGTGCAGAACAGGTCCTTCACCGCGATGGGCAGGCCCTCGAGCAGCCCGGCCTCGCCCTGCGCCCGGCGGGTATCGGACGCGCGCGCCATATCCAGCGCCCGCTCCGGCGTTTCGGTGACGAAGGCGTTGAGCGGCCGGGTCTGCTCCAGGGCGTCCAGATGCGCTAGGGTCAGCTCCTCCGCGGAGAAGTCGCCGGCCGCCAGTCCGGCCCGGCCTTCGGCCAGGGTAAGGTCCGTCAGGCCGGCCATCACTCGACGACCTTCGGCACCGCGAAGAAACCGGGCGCGCCGTCCGGCGCGTTGGACAGCACCGCATCCGGCGCGCCGCCGTCGGTCACGTCGTCGTCGCGCATCGGCAGCCGGACGGCGACCGCGCTGGTCATCGGCGGCACGGTCTCCGTGTCCACCTCGCCGAGCTGTTCGACCCAGGTTAGGATGTTGGACAGTTCCGCGGCCAGCGGCTCCAGTTCCGCCTCCGGGACGCGCACCCTTGCCAGATGCGCAATCCGGCGCACCGTATCGGTATCCAGAGCCATCGCGGCGCTCCGCTTGCCGTGCAGACCGGCCGAGCCCCGAAGCAGCCCGGCGTTGTGCCGGAATCGGGACCGGTTCCGGGCTTTCGATACACCGCTTCGCTGCCGGGCGGGGAGAAAAACGCAGGGCCGGTTTGTCCGGGTCCGGTCACCGACAGCCTGTCGATGTCGGTGCTTCGCGGCCCTGTCATCGAATATGGAAAAAATATAAAAACCGGGCAAGCTGTTACGCAATTTTTATTCAAAAGCCGATATGGTGCGTTTGGCAACGGAAACACGATGCGATGGCGCCGTATCCGGCCGGTTTGTGTCGCCGCACCGGCGGCCGAACTCCGGGAAGCGTAACCCGGCAGCGCGGGAAAGCGCCGCCTCAATCGGGCGTCATTGATCCCTTTGTCGTGTTTACGATCGTCTGCGCCGTCGTCTGCGCGGTGTTTTCGATTGCCGTTGCGTTTGCCGAGCAGGAGCGCCGAAGCCTCAACCGGCCCCTGCGCAGCCGGATGGACGATCGACCGGACCTGTCTCGGTGAATTGCGGCCGGATGCCGGTTTACTCCGCCGGCATCCGGTCGCGCCATCCCCAAGGTTGCGGATCAGGCGGCCGGCGCCCCTCCTGTGCGGCGGATCGCCGAAACTCATGGGCAGGCGGACCGCGATCGGGCATTGTCCGACGCCCGCAGGCCGGTATCTCCCAGGCTCTCCTTCAACGCCGCCTTCCCTGCCCCGGCGCCGCGGTTCCGCACGCCTGCCGGTCTTTGCGGAACCTCCAATTTTCAGAAAAAATGAAGTAAATATAACAATATTGATTATGATAATATCTATTTCATAATTTCGGGGCGCGAATGCCGACAGTGCGGCCGGCTCCGGCATCCGGCCCGGGCACGGCAGGGAGAAGCGGACGTTGAACGACACCATGGAACCCGAACGGGAGATCGAGGCGCTGCGCGAACGGATCTCCGCGCTCAGCTCGGCGGTCCTGCGCATCAACGCGAGCCTCGACGTCGCGACCGTGCTGCAGGAAGCGGTCGACAGCGCCCGCGCGCTCACCGGCGCGCGCTACGGCCTCATCGCCACCACCGACGAGGAGGGAGAGGTCCAGGATTTCGTCTCGTCCGGCTTCACGGACGCGGAGCACCGCGAATTCGTCGAATGGTCCGACGGCCCCAGGCTCTTCGCGCATCTGCGCGACCTTCCCGGACCGATACGGCTGGCGGATCTCCCCGCCTTCGTCCGCTCGCTGGGTTTCTCGCCCGACCTGATGCGGTCCAAGACCTTCCAGGGCACGCCCATGCGCCACCGCGGCAAGCAGGTCGGCAATTTCTTTCTCGCCGAGAAAGAGGCGGCGCCGGAGTTCACCGAAGAGGACGAAGAGGTGCTGGTGCTGTTCGCCGCGCAGGCGGCGACGGCGATCGCAAACGCGCGCGCCCATCGCGACGAGCGCCAGGCGCGGGCCGACCTCGAGGCGCTGGTCGAGACCTCGCCGGTCGGCGTCGTGGTGTTCGATGCCCGGAGCGGCCGGCCGGTATTGGTCAACCGCGAGGCGCGGCGCATCGTCGAGGGCGTGCGCACGGCGGGCCGCCCGGTCGAGGAACTGCTGGAAGTGATGTCATTCCGCCGCGCCGACGGCCGTGAGTTGTCCTTGAGCGAGCTCTCCATCGCGGACCTGCTGAGCATCGACGAGACGGTGCGCGCCGAAGAGATCGTGTTCATGGTCCCGGACGGGCGCAGCGTCAGGACGCTCCTCAATTCAACCCCGATTCACTCCGACGGCGGCGAAGTCGCCTCGGTGGTCGTGACCATTCAGGACCTGGCGCCGATCGAGGAGCTGGAGCGGCTTCGCGCGGAGTTTCTCGGCCTGGTGAGCCACGAGCTGCGCGCGCCGCTCACCGCCATCAAGGGTTCGGCCGCCACCCTGCTGGAATCTTCGGCGGAGCTCGATTCGGCCGAGCAGCACGAGTTCCACCGCATCATCCACGACCAGGCCGACCACATGCGCGCCCTGATCGGCGACCTGCTCGACGCCGGGCGCATCGAGGCGGGCACGCTCTCGGTCGCCCCGGAGCGTTCGGAGCTGGCCACGCTGGTGGACCGGGCGCGCACCACCTTCCTGTCCGGCGGCGGCCGGCATACCGTGCTCATCGACCTGCCGCGGAACCTGCCCCCGGTCATGGCCGACCGGCGGCGCATCGTGCAGGTCCTGAACAACCTTCTCTCCAACGCCGCGCAGCATTCCCCGGAGTCCGCCCCGATCCGGGTCTCGGCCGCGCGCGACGGCGTCCACGTCGCGGTCGCGGTCTCCGACGGAGGCCGGGGCATCGCGCCCGAGCGGCTGCCGCAGCTGTTCCGCAAGTATGCCGGCGCGGCGGCCGGCGGCGAGCGCGCAATCGCGGACACGGGTCTCGGGCTCGTCATCTGCCGGGGGCTCGTCGAGGCGCACGGGGGCCGCATCCGCGCCGAGAGCGGCGGAGCCGGCCAGGGCGCCCGGTTCACCTTTACCCTCCCGGTCGCCAGGAGCGCCGGTCCGGGCGAGGCCGCAGACCCTGCCGCCGACCCGCAGGCCCGGAGTCCGGACACCCGCGAGGCCTCCCGCATCCTGGTGGTGGACGACGACCCGCTGACGCTGCGCTTCGTGCGCGACGCCCTCACCGCAGCCGGCTACGTCACCCTAGTGACGGGCGACCATGCGGATCTTTCCCAGGTTATCCGGACCGAGAAGCCCCGCCTGGTCATGCTCGACCTCATGCTGCCCGGGACCGACGGAATCGAATTGATGGAAAGCGTCCCCGAACTCGGCGACCTTCCGGTCATCTTCATCTCCGGCTACGGCCGCGACGAAACCGTCGCCAGGGCCCTCGATGCGGGGGCGGTAGACTACATCGTCAAGCCCTTCTCGCCGACCGAACTCACGGCCAGGGTCGGGGCCGCACTTCGCCGGATCGCCCGGCCGGAGCCCTTCTCGCTCGGCACGCTCGCCATCCGGTACGAGGCGCGCCGGGTCACGGTGGCCGGGCGCCCGGTGACACTGACCGCGACGGAATACGAACTGCTGCGCATCCTCTCGCTCAACGCGGGACGGGTCGTGACCTACGATACCCTGCTGCGCAGGGTCTGGTCCGGGCGCGAATCGGGCGATCTCGATCTGGTGCGCAATTTCATCAAGAAACTCCGCGCGAAGCTTGGCGAGAAAGCGTCGAAACCGACCTGGATCTTCAACGAACGCGGCATCGGATATCGCATGCCTAGGCCGGGCGGCGAATGAAGATCATGCCGGGCTGACGGAACGAGCCCGGTCCCCGGAGCCCGCGCGGCAATCCGAACGGCAGGGGGCCCTGGCGCGCCGCCGCCCGCGCCGCCGCGCAAAGGGGCTTGACCGGCGGCGCCCGGCGGCGTCACGAAAGCGGCATGGTCACGAAACCGGACAGCCGCATCCCTGCTGACGCCAGCCCGATGTCGCTGGCGCTCGACGAGGCGCGGGCGGCGGCGCAACGTGGCGAGGTGCCGGTGGGCGCGGTGATCCTGCTGCGCGAGGAGCGCCGGATCGTCGCCCGGGCCGGCAACGAGACCGAGGCGCGGCGCGACCCGACCGCCCATGCTGAGATGCTGGCGATCCGGCGCGCCGCCGCCGCGCTCGGCCGGAGCCGCCTCACCGGCTGCGACCTCTATGTCACGCTGGAGCCCTGCGCCATGTGCGCCGGCGCGATCGCCCACGCGCGCATCGACCGGCTCTATTTCGGCGCGGCCGACCCGAAGGGCGGCGCGGTGCTGCATGGCGGCCGGCTGTTCGAGCAGCCGACCTGCCACCACAGGCCGGACGTCTACGACGGGCTGGGCGAACGCGAGGCCGCCGCGCTGCTCAGGCAATTCTTCGCCGAGCGGCGGTGAACGGGCGCGGCGGCGGCGGCTTTCATTCCGTCCGGCGCACCAGGGCGGAGAGCACCGTACGCCGCGGCACGCCGCCGACCAGCGCGCCTTGCCCGTCCAGCACCGCGACCGGCACCTCGCTTTTCATGGCGAGCGGCAGCATGTCCTCGATCACGGCGGCGCCGTCCACGGTCAGGACCGGCGCAAGCCTGGCATCGTCGGCGATCGGCCCGGTCAGATCCTTGCCGTCCCGGGCCATGTCCGCGGTGATCGCGCCGACCGGCCTGCCCGCGCCGTCGCAGACGTAGACGGTGTTGCGCTCGCTGGCCTCCAGCCGGGCAAGGGCGTCGGCGAAGCCGGCCTTGCCCAGCTCCACGGCCGGATACTCGTCGGCGATGCTGCCGACCGTGACGACCCGGCCGCGATTCACGTCCTTGACGAACCGGCTGACATAATCGTCGGCCGGCGCCATCAGGATTTCCTCCGGCGGGCCGACCTGGCGCAATTCGCCGTCGCGCAGGATGGCGATATGGTCGCCGATGCGCAGCGCCTCGTCGAGATCGTGGGTGATAAATACGATGGTGCGGTTGAGGCTGTTCTGGATCTGCATCAGCTGATCCTGCATGTCGTTGCGGATCAGCGGATCGAGCGCGCTGAACGCCTCGTCCATGAGCAGCACCTCGGCATCGGTCGCGAGCGCCCGGGCGAGGCCGACCCGCTGCTGCATGCCACCGGAGAGCTGGCTGGGATACTGGTTCTCGAAGCCCTGCAGGCCGACCATTTCGACCTGGGCCTGGGCCCGGTCGCGAATGCCGGAGTCGCCGCCGCGCGCCAATCCCAACTGTCCGGCGAGCCGCCCGACCGCGCCGCCGCCCGGATTTCCGGCCCGCTTTCCCTCGTCGCGGATCTTCAGCCCGCTCATGACATTCTCGAGCACCGTCTTGTGGGGGAGCAGGGCGAAACGCTGGAACACCATGCTCATCTTGAACCGCCGCAGGTGGCGCAGCGCCTCGGGGCCGAGCTGCAGCACATCCTCGCCGTCGACCAGGATGCGCCCGTCGGTCGGCTCGATCAGCCGGTTGATGTGGCGGATCAAGGTCGACTTGCCCGAGCCGGACAGGCCCATGACGACGAAGATTTCGCCTTCCCCGATATCGAGGCTGACATCGCGGATGCCGATGGTATGGCCAGTTTCCTCGAGCAGTTCCTGCTTGCCGGCGCCGCCCTTGACCCGGTCGAGCACGCTTGCGGGATCCGGCCCGAAAATCTTGTAGACGCTCTCGATCCCGATCTTGGTTTCCCGATCCGTCATCGGTTCAGTGCCCCAGATGCAGGTGCTGTTGCATGCGCTTGCCGTAGGCCTGGGCGATGCGGTCGAAGATGACGGCGAGGAACACGATGGCGAGTCCGGCAAGCAGACCGCGGCTGATCTCCAGGCGCTGAATGCCCTGAAGCACCTGGTAGCCGAGGCCGCCGGCACCGATCATCGAGGCGATCACGACCATGGAGAGCGCCATCATCGTCGTCTGGTTGATCCCGGCCATGATCGTCGGCAGGGCCAGCGGCACCTGAACGCCGAACAGCAGTTGCCGCCGGGTCGCGCCGAAGGCGGTGAAGGCTTCGACGACCTCGCGGTCGACATGGCGGATGCCGAGATTGGTCAGCCGGATGACCGGCGGCACGGCGAACACGATGGTCGCCAGCAGGGCGGGGATCTTGCCCGGCCCGAACAGCATCACGAAGGGGATCAGATAGACGAAAATCGGCATCGTCTGCATGATGTCGAGCACCGGCAGGGTGATGCGCTCGACCCGGTCGGAACGCGACATCAGGATGCCCATCGGGATGCCGACGATCACGGCCAGCAGGGTCGCCGTCAGCATCAGCGCGATGGTCTTCATGCCCGGCTCCCACAGGCCGAAAAAGCCCATCAGGAATGTCATGACGCCGAGCCCCAGGGCGACCCACTTGCTGCGGGTCGCCGCGAGGCCGAGCCCGGCGATCGCCAGAACGACGACATACCAGGGCATCCAGAGCAGGAAATCCTCGATCGCGCGCAGCAGATGGACGATCGGCAGGAATATCTCCTCCAGGGTCTCGCTCCAGTGCTCGACCACCCAGTTGAAGGAATCGTCGATGCCGATGCGGACTTTCCGCATGTTCAGCAGTTCGGGAAATTCCTGCGCCATGTCCTGTACCGCCTCCCCGCGGATTCTGCGGCCGCCCAAGCCGCGACGCCGGGGGCAAGCGCAGCGCGCCGGCGGCGGCCGGCGAAGCCGACCTTACAACCGGCGTGTCGAACCGGTAAGCCCCGGCCCCGAAAACGAACCGGCGGACGCCCGGATGGACGCCCGCCGGTCGATCGACGCGATAGCGCCTCGATTTACTTGAGGCTCGCCTTCACCTTGGCCGCAACATCGGCCGGCACCCACTTGGCCCAAACCGCCTGCTGCGTCTTCAGGAAATGGTCGGTTACCGCTTCCGGGTTTGCCTTGCGGTCGTCGCCCCAGGCGAGCACGCTGTTGATCACCGCATTCGGCACCTGCATCTTGCCCAGGAAGGCCGCGACGTTCGGCGCCTTCTCCTTGAGGCTGGTCACCACCGCAACGGCGACTTCGCCGGCCTTCCAGCCCGAAACCTGCGGGTTGGCGCAGTTCCGGTCGGTCAGGCACAGGAACCTCTTGGCGTCGTAGGCCGGCATGTTCAGGCGCACCAGCTTGTAGCGCCCGATCACGGCTGTCGGGCCCCAATAGTAGGCCAGGATCGGCTTCTTGCGCGTGACGCTGCGCGCGATCGACGCCTTCAGGTTGGCGCCCGAGCCGGGCGAGAACAGCTGGTAGTTGGCCTTCGCCAGCCCCAGCGCCTTGAACAGGTTGCCGTTGATGATCTCGCACGCCCAGCCCGGCGGGCAGGCATAGAGCCGGCTCTTGCCGTCGCTCTGGGCCTCGACGAAAAGCTTGGCGTATTTCGGATCCTTGAGATCGCCGATGGACTTGAGGCCCGGGTTGGCCTTGGCGACATAGTCCGGAATCCACCAGCCTTCCTTGCCGCCTTCGCTGAACACGTCGCCCGCCTTGTAGACGTTGCCCTTCTTCTTGATCTTCTCCCAGATCGACGAGGCGGTGCTGATCCACAGTTCCGGCGCGATATGGGGTTTGTTCTTGGTCAGCATGCTGGTCGCCGTCGGCACCGTATCGCCGGGCACCAGCTTGGCGTTGCAGCCGTAGCCCGCGGTCAGGATGCGGTGGGCCGTCTGCGCCAGTACGATTCCCGACATCCAGGTCATGCTGGCGATCGTGATCTCGTCCTTGGTGCCGCAGCCGGTCGCCGCCTGGGCGGTTCCCGGCGCCGCGGCAATGGCCGCGACGGCCGCTGCCGCGAGGGTCAGTCTTGGAATTCGCATTTTCATTTTCTCCCTGGGTTTGTCTCGATTCGGCAGATCGCCGATGGCACCGCGGCGATAATGGCGGGGCCATCCGGATACGCGACCTGCTTCGCCCGAACCATCGAATTAAAGAGAGTCGGGCGGCATAACGGTCACGCATCCGCCGGCCGGTTTCACCGCCGTCGGCGACGCCTCGGGTTCGCCCGGGGGGAAACGCCCCTGCGCGCCGCATTCCCGCCGGAACCTCTCAACCGCGAACGCCGCAACCGGCGACAGATTTCCGGTTCGTTCTCTGTGACTTCCGGCCCGGCGTCACGGTCCCGTCGCGCAGAATGGAAGGGTGCGTTGCTTCAAGCAATTCGATATAATTGATTTTAATTTGAAATTTTCTGAAGCTGCACCCGGAAACATCCGCGGGCAGGAGCGGCGGCGCGCTTGTGACCGGGATTCAATCGAATCGAAATTCATGCCATTTTCTTCAAATTTTCTGAAGCGCGACGGCCATGATCAAACTGGAGACCCTGCGGACCTTCGTCACCGTGGCCGAAGCCGGCAACATCAGGGATGCGGCCGAACGGCTGTGCCGGACCGCTTCGGCGGTTTCGATGACGCTCAAGCAACTGGA
Organism: Rhodospirillaceae bacterium; assembly: GCA_028819475.1. Lineage (NCBI taxonomy): Bacteria > Pseudomonadati > Pseudomonadota > Alphaproteobacteria > Rhodospirillales > Rhodospirillaceae > Rhodospirillaceae bacterium. Next base: position 40,059 of record JAPPLJ010000002.1, on the reverse strand, counting down.
GCACGAAGTCGGGGGCGCGCTGTTCGAGACCGACCGAAAGAGCAGCCTGACGCCTCTCGGCGCGTTCATGCTCGAGACGGGACGCCTCCAGATCCAGAATTACGACCGGATGATCGACGGCATCCACGCCTATGCCAGGAACCGGATCGGCCGCCTCACTCTGGCGTCCGTCCCCTCGGTCGCCGCCAATCTCGTCCCCTCGCTGCTGCCCCGCTTCGTGCTCGACCGGCCCGGCGTTGAAATAGAACTTCTGGACACCGACAGCCGGAACGTCCTCAGGTCCGTCGAATCCGGACAGGCGGACCTCGGTATTGCGGGCCGGCCGCTTTCCCGAACGACGGCGGCCTTCGAACCGCTGTTCCGGGATCGCTTCAAGGTCATCTGCAACGCCGGCTGCAACCTGGCGGCCGCCGGAAAACTCGTGAACTGGGCCGACATCGAGAGCCAGGGCCTGATTCTGAACGGCGCATCCGACACGATCGACGCGCCGGGTTACAAGGCCCTGTCGGAAAAGGCGTCGATGTATGTCCGGAACGTGACGTCGCTGCTCGCGCTCGCGAAATCGGGATTCGGGGTCACCCTGCTGCCGGCGCTGGCGGCGGTCGATCTGCCCGAGGACGTCGTCGCCCTCGATCTGGCCGAAGAGAATATGTGGCGCGTGGTGGGCCTGCTGAGCCGGAGCGATACCGTGCCGAGCCCGGTGGCGCTCGCCTTCCGCGCCTTCATCCTCGACGAGGTGCCGAAGCTGGTCCGCACCCTCGGACTGGAGATCGTGAACCCGTAACCGCCGTCGGGCCGGCAGGGCAGATAATCAGCGTCGCGCAACGCGCCGGCGCCGGCCGGATCGACCTGTCCGCCCAACGGGACCAAATCCACGAAAATCGCTCGAAGACGGGTACGCCCTAAATCGCCTCCAGTCCCTTGCGGCCGAGCAGGCGGCGCAGCTTGTCGAGGGCGGAGATTTCGAGCTGGCGGACCCGTTCGCGCGAGATGCCGAGATCGGCGGCGATGGCGCCGCGGGTCCTGCGCGTGTCGGCCATGAAGCGCCCGGCGATGATGGCGCGCTCCCGGCCGCTCAGCGACTTGAGCGCCTTGGCGACCAGGCCGCGGCGGAACCGGTCCGCGCTCGCGCCGGCCGCCGCGTCTTCCGGGCTTTCCCGCTCGTCGGCCAGGCGGTCGCCCCACTCGGCCGGATCGTCGGCGCGGACGCGCTGGTTGAGCGACCGGTCCTTCTCCGCCGCGCGCCGGGCCAGCGCCATCGCCTCCTTAAGCGGCACGCCGAATTTCCGCGCGACCGGGCGCAGCCTTTCTTCGGTCATGGGGTTCCCGGTCACGGAGTCGGGGCCGCCCCGGATTTCCGCCATCTTGCGGCGCAGGTGGAAGAACATGGCCTTCTGCGCCGCCGTCGTGCCGATGCGCACCAGGGACCAGGAGCGCACGACATGATCCTGGATCGCCGCGCGCACCCACCAGCGCGCATAGGTCGAGAGCCGGGCGCCGGCCGACGGATCGAATTTCCTGATGGCGTGCAGCAGGCCGATCGAGCCTTCCTGCACCAGATCGTTCATCGGCACGCCGTAGCGCCGGTATTTCCGCGCGATGCTGACGATGAAGGCCAGATGCGCGCGCAGCAGCCGGTCCGACGCCTCGCGGTCGCCGGCCTGGCTGCGCCGGGCGAGGTCGCGCTCCTCCTCGACCGACACGGAGAGCAGCGGTCCGCGCTTGCGAAACAGGTATCCGGGTCCGGGCCGGTGCATGGCGTCAAACCGGATTGTCCGCCTTCGAACGATCGGGCGGCGCGCGTTTGCGATGCGCCGGGCGGCGCGTTGGGCGCCGCCCGACCCGGCGAAAATCGCACACTCGGCCGAGAATTGGAACCGGTGCGACCGGATTTCGTGCTACAATAGGAGAACATCCTCCGGCAGTTTCCCCTCAACAGCTTCAGGGAGCGACCGATGGCCCAGGAGAAGATTGCCGACAGCGACATCTACGCCGCCGCCATGCGGGCGGGCGCCGGCATCGGCTGGCGCCGGACCAGGCTTGCCGACATCGCCGAAGAGGCCGGCCTGTCGCTGGCCGACCTGCACGCCCGCTACACCTCGAAGGAAGCGCTGCTCGACGGCTTCGTCCGCCATATCGACCGGATCGTGCTGACAGGGGCGCAACAGTCCGACGACGAAGACTCGTCGTACCGCGACCGGCTGTTCGATATCCTCATGCAGCGCTTCGATGCGCTCAATCCCTACAAGGACGGCCTCCGCGCCGTGGTGCGCGACGCCGGCAGCGGCGGCGTTGCCGAAATCCTGTGCGGCGGCTGCCGGCTGCTGCGCTCCATGCGCTGGATGCTGGAGGCGGCGGGCATCGGCACGGCGGGCTGGCTCGGCGGCCTGCGGGTCAAGGGCCTTGCGGTCGTCTTTGCCGCAACTCTCAACGTCTGGCTGCGCGACGACAGCGAGGACATGGCGAAGACCATGGCGGCGCTCGACCGCAACCTGAAGCGGGCCGAGCAGTTCGCCACCATGCGTTCGCCCTTCGGCCGGCGGCGGGGCGCGGACGATGCCCTTGATCCCGACGCCGAACCGGCGCCGGCGGCCTGAGGCGGCTCCAAATCGAATCCCCTTCCGCCAAGGATTACCCTACGAAATTCCGCGCCCATGCGAGGCGCTATACCTCCCCCTCTTCAGAGGGGGAGGCTCGGAAAAGAATCGGGGTGGGGGTGGCGCGTCGCCAGACGCGCGCCGCCGCAAGGCGGCTCATTTCGGACAGACACGGCACCCCCATCGACCTCGCTGCGCTCGGCCACTTCCCCCTCTGAAGAAGGGGAATGATATCCTTTGCAGCGAGGGGCCAATTCGCAAGGGACTCCGCCCGCCGGGCTGCTATAACGCGCCCGATGAGCGCGGTTGCAGACACCATTTCCTGGGCGGACTTCGAGAAGGTCGATATCCGGGTCGGCACGGTATTGACCGCCGAGCCGTTCGAGAAGGCCCGCAAGCCGGCCTATATCCTGACGGTCGATTTCGGCGCGGCCATCGGCACGCGCAAATCCTCGGCGCAGATCACCGCGCACTATGCCCCGGAGGCTCTGGTCGGCCGCAAGGTCGCGGCGGTGCTCAATTTCCCGCCCAAGCAGATCGCCAACATCATGTCGGAGATCCTAGTGCTCGGCTTCCCGGACGCGGACGGCGAGGTCGTGCTGATCGGCGTCGACCGCGATGTACCCGACGGCGGCCGGCTGTACTGAGCGGGACCGGGAGGGCGCCGGGCTACCGGGCGATTTCGGCGAGGTCCGGGACGGCGGCGTCGTCCAGAGCCGGCACCTCGTAGGCGTTGAGGGTGATCGAGACCAGGGCGTAGTAGCCGAGCAGGCCGGCCAGTTCGGCGACGCCCTGCGGCCCGAGCAGCGCCTTCAGCGCGGCGAAGGTTCCGTCGGAGAAGCGGCGCGTCTCGTACATTTCCCGGCAGGCCCGCCAGATCAGGTCGTCGTCCGGATCGGCGAAATCCGGCGCCTCGCCCCGGCCGATCGCCTCGACCGCCGGGCGCGGCAGGCCGGCCTCCAGCGCCAGCTTCGCATGCACGCTCCATTCGAAGCCGGCGTCCCACCGGCGGGCGGTGAACAGGATCGCCAGTTCCTTGAGCCGCTGTGGGATAACGGTGCGGAAGCGCAGGAAGGCGCCGAGCCGCTGCGCCGGATCGGCCATCCCCGGGCTGAGCAACCAGGGCACGAACGGCCCGCGCAACGAGCCGCGCGGCCCGCCGGCGATGGCGTCGGCCACCGCCTGCTGGTCCGTGCTCAGATTGGCGAGATCGATCTCGTCGTAACGGGACATCGCTCTAGCCCTCCGGCGGTGCGGCGCAAACCCGGTCGTAGGCGAAGCGCTCGCCGATCAGGCCGTTGTATTCATAGATATCCAGCGTCGCCTCGAAGGCATCGGGCGTGATCTCGATATGGGGCGCCCAGCAGCCGAGTTGCTGGTAGGTCGCGATGCAGCGTTCGAGCACGGGCAGGTCGATGTCCGGGAAAAAGGAGTCCTCGGCGCGCGCGACCTCGGCGGCCGGCGTCTCGTTGAGCCAGCGCCGGGCCCGGCGGTAGGCGCGGGTGAAGGCCCTCGCCATATCGGTTTCCAGCCAGTCCGGCCGGGCGCACAGGCTGGAGAAGCCGCAGCGGCCGACCTGGAGCCCGACCTGCGCCACGACATGGCCGATCCCGTCGGCCTCGAGCTGCTGGGGGAACGGCCCCTGCTGCTGGACGTACGCGCCCTGCCCCTCGCGGAAGGCGCGGTCGATATCGGCGGCGCCGCCGGGATGGATGGCGGCAATCTTCTCGAAATCAATGCCGGCCTTGTGGCAGGCATATCTGAACATGGCGAGCGGCTGGCCGCCGCCGAACAGCACGACCTCCGCGCGCTCCAGCCTGCGCCAGTCGAAATCCGCATCCGGTTCCCGCCCGGTCAGGAAGAAGCCGTCCATCTCGTTGATCTGGGCGAAGTGGACGACGCCGGGCGCCTCGCCCTTCGACAGCGGCCCGAAGGCCTGGCTGAGCGCCGACTGGACGACATGGGCCGAGCCGTCCTTAAGGGCCGCGATGGCGGAAACGCCCGGCGGCGACACCGACCAGTCGGCCTCCAGCCCTTCCTCGGTCAGAAATCCGCCGGCCATGGTCGCGATCAGCGGCGAATAGAAGGCCGAGAACAGGGAGAACTGGATATGGATGCGGGTCATGGGCGGCAGTCCTTGCGCAGGATCGGGCGCGACCGTGCTAGCCCGCAAAGACCGTGCCGTCCATCAACTTGTTGGCGGTGCGCAGGATGGCCGCCGCGGCCACGCTGCCGTCGTCGGCCAGCGCCGCGATCACCGAGGTCTGCCCGGACGGATGCTCGATTTCCAGCGTCTTCGGGTTGCCCGGCGGCAGGGCGGCGAGCGCCGCGGCGGGCGATTCCGGCAGCAGGCAGGCCGTGGCGACGCTGACTGCGCCGAGCACGCCGATGGTCGCGTGGCAGCGGTGCGGGATGAAGGTCCGGGTGTTTATCGCCCCGCCCTGTTGCGGCGCGCTCACCATGGTCATTTTGGGCACCGTCTTCGCCACGACGTTGCCCAGGTTCATCAGTGGGCCGCAGGCGAGGCGCAGGCGTTCGAGCCTGATCTTCAGGTCGGCATCGGCATCCAGCACCTCGCGGCTTTCCGTGCCGGCGATCCCGGCGTCCGCCGCCCGCAGCACCACGCAGGGCATGCCGTTGTCAATCAGCGTGACCTCGATCCCGTCGATCCGGTCGACCGGCCGGCCGGTCGGCAGCAGCGCGCCGCAGGTCGCGCCGGCGGTGTCCCGGAACTGCAGCGGCACCGGCGCGGCGGCGCCCGGCACGCCGTCGATCCGGGCGTCGCCGGTATAGCGGACCGCCCCACCCGGCGTCTGCACGGTCGCGGTCGCGGTCTGGCCGGTATTCACCAGATGGATCGTCACCGGCGTTTCGCCGTCGCGCGCCGGCGCGAGGCCGCGCTCGATGGCGAAGGGACCGACCCCGGCCAGGATGTTGCCGCAGGTCTGGGCATCGGAGACCAGCGGCGCGTCGACGCTCACCTGAAGGAAGAGGTAATCGACATCGACGCCGGCGCGCACCGACGGCGAGACCACCGCAACCTTCGAGGTCAGCGGGTCGGCCCCGCCCATGCCGTCGATCTGGCGCGGATCGGGCGAGCCCATGACCCGGCGCAGAAATGCGTCGCGCGCCGCCGGGTCGGCCGGCAGGTCTTCGGCGAGGAAATAGCCGCCCTTCGACGTGCCGCCGCGCATCCACAGGCAACGCACGCCGCTTGGAATCTCGTCAGACATATTTCAGCCCGGCGGCTTCGAGGTCGCCGCGCATGCCGTACATGTCCAGCCCGAGTTCGCCGGCGGCGAGTCTCCGGCGCTTCTCGTCTTCGTTGGCGATCCGGGCCTGGGCCTTCGCCAGCACCTCAGCGGCCTCTTCGCGCCGGACGATGCAGACGCCGTCGTCGTCGCCGACCACGACATCGCCGGACCGGACCGGCGCGCCGGCGCAGACCACCGGCACGTTGACCGAGCCGGGCGTCTTCTTCACCGTGCCTTGGGCGCACACCGCCCGCGACCAGACCGGGAAACACATGGCGGTGAGGTCCTTCACGTCGCGCACGCCCGTGTCGGCCACCAGCCCGGCCGCGCCGCGGGCCCGGGCGGAGGTCGCCAGCAGGTCGCCGAAATAGCCGGCGTCGGACGGCGCGGTGACGGCGAGGACCAGCATGTCGCCTGGCTGGAGTTGCTCGATGGCGACATGGACCATCCAGTTGTCGCCCGGCGGCGCGAGGATGGTAACGGCCGAGCCCGCCGCCGCCGCGCCGGCATAGATCGGCCGGATGGCGGAGGCGAGCAGCCCGGTGCGCCCCTGGGCCTCGTGGACCGTCGCGACGCCGCATTCCCCCAGCGCCGCGATGACCGCCGGATCGGCCCGCTCGATATCGCGGACGACGACGCCCATCACAGTTCGTCCACGCAGCGCGGGAACACGGCCTGGAAGCCCTCAGCGTATTTGCAGTCGCGCCCGCCGGCCATGCCGCCGGAATTGCGCCGGAAATGGTTGCCCCGGTTCTCGGCGACGTTGGTGTAGTAGGCCCAGAGATGGTGCTGGCCCTCCATGCACTCGATGGCGGCGCGCTTCTTCTCCCAGACCGGCGTGATGTCGAGGAACACGTTCGGCACCCAGCCCATCTGCTCGGTCTGGTGCGGCTCGAACAGATACATCTGCGGCGCGCCGAGCACTTTCTCGCCGGGATTGTGGCCCCAGGCCTGGGCGATCATCCGCGCCTCCATGGTGAAGGCCATGGTCGCCATGTGGTCGGTGTTGTACGGGTCGTATTTCGAGTGGGTGAGGATGAAGGACGGCTGCACCGCGCGCAGCACGTCCACCAGCCGGTATTTGGCGGCCTCGTCCAGAGTGAGCGGATAGTCGCCGAGGTCGAAACAAACCAGGTCATGGGCGCCCAACGCCTCTGCGGCCTTCTCCGCTTCGCTGCGCCGCACGGCCTTCACCCCGTCGAGCGTCGCGCCGTCCTGCTTCCACAGCCGGGCGCTCTCGCCGCGCTCGCCGAAGGAGAGGCAGACGACCGTGACCTCGACGCCCTTTTCCTGGTGCAGGGCGATCGCGCCGCCGCAGCGCCAGACGAAATCCGCCGCATGGGCGCTGACGACAAGCGCTGTCCTCCGGTCGCTCATGGCGTTTTCCCGGTCAATTCGGCACCGCCCGCCCGGTCCGCGGAGTCTCCGCCTATGGCGCGGTGCGCGATCTGCGGATCCTTTGCGATCATGGCAAGCAGGACACGGGCGTTCCCTTCCGGCCGCTGCCGGCCCAGTTCCCAATCGCGCAGCGTGGCCTCGTCGACACCGACGCTCCTGGCGAAATCGGCTTGCGACAGGCCGGTGCCGGCCCGGATCGCCCTGACGTCGAGTTCCGGCGTTTCGGTCCTTTCGACTTCGGGAGGGCCTTCGCCCCGTGCCCTGGCCTCGGCCTGCTTCAGGTCTTCTTCGAATCTTTCCAGCACGTCGTTCATCGCCTGCTCCAGCACGTCAGGGTGGGCGCGCCCGCGGCGGGCCGGCCACGCCGGCATCACGCAGCGCAGCCGGAATGACCGCGTTGACGCGACACCCAAAGTGTAGCGCCGGTGAGCGGCCCGGCAAGAGCCCCGCCCGGATAGCGGGTTGCGGAACGGGCGGTTCGGCCCTTAGAAATGGCCGGCGACGCGGCGGCGCGGGCGACAGTGCCGATCCGGCCGCCGGAAACCGAAGGGAGAATCGCATGTTCAGGTTCACGACAGGAACGATCCTCGCCGGCAGCCTTGCGCTGGCGGCCGCCGCCGAGGCCCGCGAGATCAAGGTCGGCTTCATCGCGCCGAAATCCGGCGGCGCGGCGCAGCTGGGCGAGCAGCTCGAAAAGGGCGCGCGCCTCTACATCAAGCTGCACGAGAAAGAGCTTGGCGGCGACACGATCAAGCTGATCGTGCGCGATTCCAAGCGCCCCGGCGGGCCGATCGCCAAGGCCGCCGCGCAGGAGCTGATCGCACGCGAGAAGGTCGAGATCCTGGGCGGCGTCATCTTCTCGCCCAACGCCATGTCGATCGCGCCGCTGGCGACCGCCGCCAAGGTGCCCTTCGTCGTGATGAATGCCGGCACCTCCTGGATCACCACCCTGTCGCCGAACATCGCCCGGGTCTCCTTCACCATGTGGCAGGCCGGCTACATCATGGGCGAGCACGCCGCGACGGCGCTCGGCTGCAAGACGGCGATCTCCGGCTACACCAACTATCCGCCGGGCAAGGACAGCGTGGCCGCCTTCAAGCGCGGCTTCGAGGGCGCCGGCGGCAAGGTGATCGATTCGATCCCGATGGGCGGCCCGCGCGAGGCGCCGGACCTCACGCCCTTCTTCCAGCGGGTCAAGGACAAGAAGCCGGGCTGCTTCTACGTCTTCGTGCCGGGCGGCAACCATGCCGCGGGCGCGTCCAAGACCTATCTCGCCCTGCGCATGAAGGAGGCCGGCATCAAGTTCATCGGCCCCGGCGACCTCACCCACGATCTGCAATTGCAGAGCATCGGCCCGGCCATCGCCGGCACGACCATCGCCATCCACTATCACGCCGATCTCGAGAACGCGGCCAACGCGGCCTATCGCAAGGCGTTCAAGGCCGAATACGGCAAGGATGCGGTGAACGATTTCGTCAGCGTCGGCGGCTATGACGGCATGGCCGCGGTGTTCCACGTCATCAAGTCGGCCAAGGGCGGCAAGATCACGGCGGACGGCGCGATCAAAGCGCTGAGAGGCTGGACCCACGACAGCCCGCGCGGAAAAATCTCGATCGACCCGGTGACGCGCGACATCGTCCAGAACATCTATGTCGCCGAGGTCGTCAACGATAACGGCACCCTGCGCCACAAGACGCTGAAGACTATCGAGGCGGTCAAGGACAAGTGCAAGGAACTGAAGATCGGCCGGTGCGGAAAGTAGCGAAATCCGCTAACCTGTCCGTTCAACAATATCGAAACGGAGGAGTGCCATGTTCAGGGTCACCACCGGACTCGCTCTCGCCGGCGCCGTCGCCTTTGCGGCGGCGGCCGAGGCGCGGGAGATCAAGGTCGGCTTCATCGCGCCGAAATCCGGCGGCGCGGCGCAGCTCGGCGACCAGATGGAAAAGGGCGCGCGGCTCTATCTGAAGCTGCACGCCAAGGAGCTGGGCGGCGACACGATCAAGCTGATCGTGCGCGATTCGAAACGCCCGGGCGGGCCGATTGCCAAGGCGGCGGCGCAGGAGCTGATCGCGCGCGAGAAGGTCGAAATCCTCGGCGGCGTCATCTTCTCGCCGAACGCCATGTCGATCGCGCCGCTGGTCACCGCCGCCAAGGTACCGTTCGTCATCATGAACGCGGGCACGGCATTTATCACCAACATGTCGCCCAATATCGCGCGCGTGTCCTTCACCATGTGGCAGGCCGGCTACATCATGGGCGAGCACGCGGCGAAGGAAATGGGCTGCAAGACGGCGATTTCCGGCTACACCAACTATCCGCCGGGCAAGGACAGCGTCGCCGCCTTCGCGCGCGGCTTCGAAGGGGCCGGCGGCAAGGTCATCGATTCGATCCCAATGGGCGGCCCGCGCGAGGCGCCGGACTTCACGCCCTTCTTCCAGCGCGTCAAGGACAAGAAGCCGGGCTGCTTCTACGTCTTCGTGCCGGCCGGCAACCATGCCGCGGGCGTCGCCAAGACCTATCTATCGCTCGGCATGCGCAAGGCCGGCGTCAAGCTGATCGGCCCCGGCGACATCACCCAGGACACGCAGCTCCAGGGCATGGGCAAGGCGGCGGTCGGCGTGATCACGGCGCACCACTACCATGCCGATCTGGCGACGCCGGAGAACCAGGCGTTCGTCAAGGCGTGGAAGGCGGCCTACGGCGCCAAGTCGACGCCGGACTTCGTCGGCGTCGGCGGCTATGACGGCATGGCCGCGGTGTTCCACATCATCAAGTCGGCCAAGGGCGGCAAGATCACCGCCGACAGTGCCATCGGGGCGCTGAAAGGGTGGAAATTCAACAGCCCGCGCGGCCCGATCACGATCGATCCGGCGACTCGCGAGATCGTCCAGAACGTCTATGTCGCCCAGGTCTACGAGGAAAACGGCGTGCTGAAACAGAAGAAGCTGAAGACCTTCGAGGCCGTGAAAGACAAGTGCAAGGAGCTGAAGATCGGCCGCTGCGGCAAGTAGCGGTTCGGGATCGATCCGTCAGTCCGCGCGGCGCCGGAACCGTCATTTCGACCGAGCGAAGCGAGTGGAGAAATCTTTCCGCGCCGAGATTCGGACCCTGTTCCGTACCGGAAAGATATCTCCGCTCCGCGCCCCTGCGGGACGCTCCGGTCGATATGACATTAGGGAGCGGCCGAACGGGCCGCGCCTGCCAGTCTGATGGATCGCTCTTTCCCTCGCCGACCCGACCCGCATCGTCTCTAATGGCAGCAGCCCTCGATATTGCCACGACGATCCTCGTGTTCGGCCTGGCCTACGCGATGCTGCTGTTCATCATCTCGGTCGGCCTGTCGATCACGATGGGGCTGATGGGCTTCGTCAACCTGGCCCACGGCGCCTTCGCCATGGTCGGCGGCTACATCACGGTGAAGCTGGTGACGCCGATGGGCGTGCCCTACCTGCTCGCCCTGGTGATCGCCTTCTTCCTCGTCGCGGCGCTCGGCGCGGTCATGGACCGGCTGCTCTACCGCCATGTCTACGGCCGGCCGGAGCTCGACCAGGTGCTGTTCACCATCGGCATCGTCTTCGCCTCGGTCGCCGGCGTCTCCTTCGTCTGGGGGCCGGACCCGCAGAATATCCTGCTGCCGGAAATGCTGCTCGGCGACATCGACCTCGGCTTCAAGAGCATCCCGGTCTACCGCGCCTTCATGATCGTCGCCGGCGGCGCCATCGTGGCGGCGCTGTTCTTCGGCCTGGAGCGCACGAAGATCGGCGCCCAGGTGCGCGCCGCGGTGGACAACCGGCGCATGGCGGAATCCTGCGGCATCCCGACCGGCCGGCTATTCACCATCATCTTCGCGCTGGGCAGCGGCATGGCGGCGCTCGGCGGCGGACTGGGCATCCAGATCCTCGGCGGGCTGAAGCCGGTGTTCGCCTTCGAATATCTGGTGATCTTCCTGATCGTCGTGGCGGTCGGCGGGCTGGGCAATATCCGCGGCACCTTCGTTGCCGCCCTGATCCTCGGCATCATCGATTTCGCCGGCAAGTATTTCCTGCCGGAAGGCGGCGGCTTCTTCATCTACGGCGTCACCTTTATCGTGCTGCTGTGGCGGCCGCACGGCCTGTTCGGGAAGGCGTGAGATGACCGCCCCGACCTCAGCCACAGCCGTACGAACCAACGGGGCCGCCACGGCCGCCCTGCTGCGCGCCCACCGTTTCCGGGCCATCGAACTGCTGCCGTGGGCGATCGCGATCGCCGTCTATTTCCTGTTCCCCGGCTACCGGCTGCTGGCGACGCAGATCCTGGTGCTGATCCTGTTCGCGATCTCGCTCGACCTGATCGTCGGCTACGCCGGGATCGTCTCGCTCGGCCACGCCGCCTTCTTCGGCACCGGCGCCTACACCGCTGCGCTCCTCGCCGACGCCGGCTGGCAGGAGCCGATCTCCGCGCTGGCGCTCGGTGCGGTCACCGCCGGGCTGCTCGGCTGGGTCTCGGGCTGGATCATCCTGCGCACGCGGGAACTGACCCTGCTGATGCTGACCCTCGCGCTCGGGATCATCCTCTACGAGCTGGCCAAGGACCTTGACGACATCACCGGCGGCTTCGACGGCATCAATTTCGAGAACAGCGCCATCCTCGGCCTGTTTCCGTTCGACGTGCTCTACTACACGACGAACTACTGGTACGCCTTCGCCTTCCTGGTGCTCGGCTTCTTCGTCGCCCGCACCGTCGTCCACGCGCCGTTCGGCCGCTCGCTGGTCGGCATCCGCGAGAATGTCCGGCGCATGCACGCCATCGGCACGCCGGTGCAGCAGCGCATGCGCCATGTCTACGTCATCGCGGCGATGATCGCCGGGGTGGCGGGCGCGATCTGGGTCCAGGTCCAGGGCAACATCACGATCGGCGTCTACGAGTTCGAGATGTCGGGCAATATCCTGATCATGCTGATCCTGGGCGGGACGGGGCGGCTCTACGGCGCCTTCATCGGCGTAACCGTGTTCACCATTCTGGAAAACCTGACCGAGACGGTGCTCGGCACCGATCCGCCCTACTGGGAGCTGGTGGTCGGCATCGTGCTGGTCCTCACCGTTCTGTTCGCGCCGCGCGGCCTGCTCGGCGTGTTCGACCCGCTGATCCGCCGCTTCCGGGAGCGCAGCGCATGACTGATGGTCCCGGGACCGCCGTTCTCGAGACAAAGGGACTGTGCAAGAATTTCGGCGCCCTGGTGGTGGCGAAGGATATCGATTTCGCGCTCGAGCCCGGCGCGCGCCACGCCGTGATCGGGCCGAACGGCGCGGGCAAGACGACCTTCGTAAACCTGCTGACCGGGGCGCTGCCGCCGAGCAGCGGTGCGGTCCTGCTCGACGGCCGCGACATCGCCGGGCTGGCCGAGCACGAGCGGGTCAAGCGCGGCCTGGTGCGCACCTTCCAGATCAACACCCTGTTCAACGGCCTGACGGTGCTGGAGAACATCTACCTCACCGTCGCCGAGCGCATGGGCGTGGCGACCGGCCTGTTCCGCCCGGTCGGCAGCCGGCCCGAGGTCGTCGCCGAGGCCGAGCGGCTGGTCGAGATGGTCCAGCTGCGGGACGACGCCGGCCGCACCATCGACGAATTGCCCTACGGCCGCCAGCGGCTGGTCGAGATCGCCATCGCGCTCGCCCTCGAGCCGCGAGTGCTGCTGCTCGACGAGCCCTCGGCCGGCGTGCCGGGGGCCGAGTCCCATATCATCCTCGACGCCATCGCGGCGCTCCCGGCCGAGATCGCCATCATGATCATCGAGCACGACATGGACGTCGTGTTCCGCTTCGCCGAGCGGATCACGGTGCTGGTCTCCGGCGCCGTGCTCGCCTCCGGCCCGCCGGACGAGATCGCGGCGGACGAGCGCGTCCGCGCCGTCTATCTGGGCCACGGTCATGGCTGAACCGCTGCTCGCCCTCGACGCGGTGACCGCCGGCTACGGCGCGACCCGGGTGCTGGAGGACCTGTCGCTCGCGCTGGGCGACCGGGAGAGCGTCGCCGTGATCGGGCGCAACGGCGTCGGCAAGACGACCCTGCTGGCGACGGTGATGGGCCACACGACGCTACACGGCGGCGCGATCCGCTTCGCCGGGCAGGACATCTCGCGCCTGCCGGTCCACCGCCGGGCGGTCGCCGGCATCGGCTACGTCCCCCAGGAGCGGGAGATCTTCCCGTCGCTCACCGTGCGGGAGAACCTGGAGATCGGGGCGCGGCCCGGTGTTGGAAGGGGCGCTGGACGGGGCGGCGGGAGCGGCAGCGGCGACGGCGCGGACGACTGGACGGATGCGCGCATCTTCGCCCTGTTCCCGCAACTGGAAGCCCGGCTGGGCAACGACGGCAACCAGCTGTCCGGCGGCGAGCAGCAGATGCTGGCAATCGCCCGCGCCCTGATGGCGAACCCGCGGATCCTGCTCATGGACGAGCCGACCGAAGGGCTGGCGCCGGTCATCGTCGAGGAGTTGGTGCGCATCCTGGCGGCGCTGCGCGACGAGGCCGGCGTCGCCATGGTGCTGGTCGAGCAGAACAGCGCCATCGCCCTCAACTTCGCCGAGCGCACCGTCGTGCTCGACCGCGGCCGCGTCGTCTACGACGGCCCGTCGAAAGCCCTGCAGGACGATCCGGAAAAGCTGGAACGCCTGGTCGCGGTGTCGGGGTGAGGCTTCGCGCATAACCGCGAGCGGGAGTCGGCAGAGACGGCAGGGCATCCCCCAAGGATTTCTCTGTTAAAGGGCCGTCGCGGACCCCTCCCCCTAACCCCCTCCCCCACGGGGAGGGGGATTCAGTCGGCACCTTCCCGCCTCCTTCGCCGTCATATCGACCGGAGCAGTCCGCAGGACTGCGGAGTGGAGATATCTTTCCCGCGCGGTGCAGGAGACGAAGCGCTGTGCCGGAAAGATTTCTCCGCTCGCTTCGCTCGGTCGAAATGACGGGCGGGGCGTATCGAAGGGCGGCCTCACCCGATCGTGCCGTCGGCGGCCCAGGTGTCGAAGATTTCCAGCGCCGTATCGGTGAAGGCCTTGTCGTTGATGTGGCAGTCCAGCTCGGTCATGCGGACGGGCGGACGGACGGACTTGCGCAGTTCGTCGGCGAAGGCGGCCATGCCCGCCGGGTCGTGGGCCTCGTAGCCCGCCCGGTCCCACTCCACGATGCCTTCGTTCGGCAGGATGAAATGCACCGGCCCCGTGGCCTGCGCCAGCCGCCTGCCGACCTCGCGGGCGATCTCCCGGCGCTCTTCCGCGGTGAGCAGGCCCGACTTGATGAGCCGGTTGTGGGTGTGGAAGGAGCGGTCGGCGAAGCGCGCCGGCGTTTCCTGCCAGGTCGGGATGTGGACCAGGCTGAGATAGCCCGGCGCGACGATCTGCGGAACCCCGGCCCGGCCGGCGCCCAGCAGCCGGTCCTCCCCGGCCTCGACAATGGAGCCCATCATCCGGTTGCCGACCTCGACGAGCAGGAAATCCATGACGCAGCAGAAGCCGCCCTGGGCCGCGATGCTCTCGAACGCCATGCCGCCCATACCGGTGGCGTGGAAGATCGCGATCTCGTAGCCGCGGTCCTCCAGCGCCGGCTTCAGCGTCTTCATGTAGTGCATGGAGGCCGAGCCCAGCGATGTCATGCCGACGACGGGGCGCCCGCCCGCCGGCGCCTCGGCGGCGCGCGCGGCGCCGAGCACGGCCCCGGCCGCCTGGCTGAGCGTCGCCTTGCAGACCGAGTTGAGCCCGTAGAGGCCGCCCGCCCAGAGGATCATCTGGATATCCGCCGACAGCCGGCCCGGCGGGATCAGCGGCGAGAAGGAGACCGTGGAGACGACGTATTTCGGCACGCCGAGCGGCAGCGCCTTGCAGATGTCGAGGGCCGCGTCCGTCCCCATGGTGCCGCCGAGGATGACGACGCCGTGGACCCGGCCCTGCCGGTGCAGGTCGGCGGCGAGCGCCGCGGCACCCCGTGCCATGATCTGCATGGCGGCATTCTCGTGGCCGCTATCGAGCGCTTCGCGGATCGAGCTGCCGCCGGCTTCGGCGACGGCGTGTTTCGACCAGTCTACGGGAACCGCCGGCTCGCCCTTCACGCCGATATCCATGGTGAGCACGCCGCCGCCGAGCGCCCGGATCCGCGCCGCGATATAGGCGAGCTCCGGATTCTTGGTGTCGTAGGTCCCGACGACGAGAATGGTCTTGTCGGTCATCGCGATGCCCGTCCGCGCCCGCCGCCAGCATAGCACCGATTGCGCTTCGGCGTGAGGCGGGGGCGGGTTTCTTTCCGGCCGCGCCATCGGGCGCTACAATGCCCGACCCGGATTCCTCCCCCTCTTCAGAGGGGGAGGCCCGGACAAGAATCGGGGTGGGGGTGAAGTGGCGTCAGGTGTGCAGCGCCGTAACGCGCTTGCCGGGACGTGTCGACGGCACCCCCATCGACCTCGCTGCGCTCGGCCACTTCCCCCTCTGAAGAGGGGGAAGGATCGGGAGGGCGCCGGCACACGAAACCAGGAGGCACCCATGCCGCGCGGTGTGATCGATTACGAGGCGCTGGCCGGGCCGTGGGCGCAGGGGCTGCGCAGCAAGGCGCCGGACGGGGCGCTGCCCTTCGACATCCGCAAGATCGGCCACGTCGTGCTCTACGTCGCCGACCTGGAGCGTTCGGTCGATTTCTACACGCGCGTGCTCGGCTTCCGGGTCTCGGACGTCTACCCGGACACGATGATGGACGGCGGCATGGTCTTCATGCGCTGCAACGCGGACCATCACGGCGTCGCCCTGGTCGGCGGCGGCGCGAAGCCGGGGGAGCGCGCCGGCCTGCACCACATGGCCTTCGAGGTCGCGACCATAGACGAGGTGCTGAAGGCGCGCGCCTGGCTGGAGGCGAACGATGTCGCGATCCTGTTCGAGGGCCGGCGCCGGGCCGGCGCGCAGGTCGCCGTCGAGTTCCGCGACCCGGACGGCCACTGGCTGGAGATCTACTGGGGGCTGGACGAGGTGGTGGACGGGGGGCCCGACGGCCCTGCCCCCGGCGGAAAACCCGCGATCCGCCCGCCGGAGGAATGGCGCGAGGTCTTCAGCCTTGAAGACGCCATCGACGACGCGCCGCCGGGGCAGGATACGGCGCTGGCCGATCCGTCGCTGCGGCGGGGGTGAGGGGGACGGCCGCCGATGCCCCGCTTTCCGGTGTTCGTCATCAATCTCGACCGCCGCCCGGACCGGCTCGCGACGATCTCGGGCGATCTGGATCGGCTCGGCCTGCCGTTCGAGCGCGTGGCCGCCGTCGACGCCCGGACCCTGCCGCCGGAGGACCGGGCGGACCGCAACCCGCTGTTCCGGGCCGGTTCGAAGGCCTGCATGCTGAGCCACGGCGAGGCCCTGCGCCGGTTCCTGGCGACCGGCTGCGGCGCGGCGATGATCCTCGAAGACGATGCCGAACTGGCGTCCGACCTGCCCACGGTCTGCCGCTCGGCCGACTGGTGGCCCGCGGGGACCGGGCTGGTCAAGCTGGAGCGGCCGAACAGCAACAGGAGCCTCCAGGGCCCGCGCTGCGGCCGGACGCCGGGCGGGCGGGAACTGCGCCGCATCGTGCGCTGGAACGCCGGGTCCGCCGGCTATCTCATCGACCGGGCGGCGGCGGGCCTCTTCCTGTCCGCCTTCGAAGGCGCGAGCGTGTCGACCGACCGCATGCTGTTCGATCCCCGCATGTCCGAAGCCGCGCGGCGCGTGCGGCCGGTGCAGGTCAATCCGGCGCTGGTCCAGCAGCGCGATACGGAGTCGGACATCCAGCCGACGAAACTGTCGATTTCGCGCCGGCACAAGCAATGGCACCAGCTGCGCCGCCGCAGCCTGCCCTACCAGATGCTGCTCCTCTGGTGGCAGCTGACCGGCCGGGCGCGCCGGGAATATGTCCGCTACAGCGAGAGGCCGGAAGGCGGGGCGGCGGAGAGCGATTGAAGACGGCGCGAAAACTGCGTGGAGCGATTCCAGTCGAGAAATATATCGCGTCAGTATTTTCGACTAACGATGGTCATCTGGCGCTGGTGCGAGACGTCCAAATCGGGATACTGCGATTCGATCACTCTGTGGACAGAGCTGTTATCTTCAATGAAATACAAGAACCTGTCGCTGAGGTGAGGCATTACGCTTTTCAGCGTGCATAGTATCGCTTCGTCCAAATGGCACCCATCGTCAATGCAAACGTCAATTTTATCGCCGTGGAGAATTTCAGAAAGTATTGTCTCGCCCGGCACAAATTGATCGTATGTATGAGTTTCCGGATTATTTGAGGAAAACGCACCACGGTCCAAAAGGTTTTGCCTGTTTTCCTCGAAGTGGCTCGTGTCGATATCGAATCCCAGTATCCGGGAGTTCGGGAACAGATCGCACCAGATTGCAAGGCCGTTCCCCCGGAGAATGCCGACTTCGGCGATCACCAGCCTTTCGTCGCGATCCAATGGCATCAGGTATTTCGAATAGTCTTTGGCGTAGCCGTGAAAGAGCATTCTGTCGCCGCCGCGCATCCCTGCTGTACCGACGATCTTTTCCGTACGCGGGTCTTGCGGGCTGACCTTCCTGCGGGTCACGCCTTTTTGAATTCCGCCATAGACAATTTCTCTGTGAATCAGCCAGTCAACGCTTGCCACCGGAAATTGATGATTGCGGTCCAGATTATTGTAGCGCTTGTATTGAATCCAGATTGCGGATTTTTTCAGCTTTTTTTGCGCCTTGCGGAGAGGCCATTCCATAATTTTCAGAGGAGATATGAACGACAAAGTAATTTCCTCATCGCGACCCATAGATTCGATCCGTAATATAGCGTCTTCGGGCAAATCGGACAAATATCGCGGGTGTGGTATTTTGGCGTATAGTCCGAATCGGGTGACGCTATGTAATTGTGAGGCTCGAAATTGTCCATCCGCGCTTCGCATTCCTGCGAGAGTAACCTGGCGTGGCCTCGCAATTTTGCTTCAAAGTGGCCTTTAGCTGAACCGTATCGAACGAATGGCGTGCCGAAGCGTCAGGGGAAATCGGGTGCCGAAACGGCATATTGGCATCGTCCTGCCGAATCTGGGCGGCGGCGGCACGGAGCGGGCGATGCTGTCCCTCGCCGGCGCCCTGATCGGACGGGGCTGGCGGATCGACCTCGTGCTCCTGCGTTTCGCGGGCAGCTACAGGGCCGCCATCCCGCCGGGCCTTCGACTGTATTACCGGCGCCTCGGCAAGAGCCCCCGGTCATTGCTCGACCATTGCCGCGACAGCGGCATCGAAGCGGCGAGGCTCGCCTTCGACACGCCGGCGACGATGCGGGCCCTGCCGTCCCTGTGCCGGACCTTCCCCCTGACCGGCTTCAGCGGATCCAAGGCGCGCGGGGGTCTCGACGTCGCGCGCTATCTGCGCGAAGCAGCGCCCGATCTGCTGTTTTCCGCCCTGCCGCGGGCCAACGTCGCGGCCGTCTTCGGGGCGGAGCTGGCGGACCGGCCCGTGCCGGTCGCGGTTTCCGTCCGCAACAATGTCGGGTTGAGCTACAGCAGGAAGGAGCAGGCCGTCGCCCGGCGGCTCATGCCGAAAGCGGACGCGGTGGTTGCGGTCTCGAAAGGGGTCGCCGCCGATACGGTCGCAACCCTCGGCCTCGATCCGGGCCGCATGCACGCCATCTACAACGCGAAACCGCTGGAAGAAATCCGCCGCCTGGCCGAAACGGAACCCGACCATTCCTGGTTCGGCGGCGACGGGCCTCCGATAATCGTGACCGCGCTCCGCAACGCGCCGCAAAAGGACTGGGCGACGCTGACCGCCGCGTTCGGCCAGGTCCGCCGCACGGTTCACGCGCGGCTTGCCATCCTCGGCGGCCTGTCGGAAGAATACCGGGCGCGGATAGTGGAACTGGCGGGAAAATTCGGCGTGGCGGAGGATATCGCCTTTCTCGGTTTCGACGAGAACCCGTACCGCTACATGCGGCGGGCGGCGCTGTTTGCGCTGTCGTCGCGCTGGGAGGGGCTGCCCAACGTCCTGATCGAGGCAATGGCCTGCGGCACGCCTGTGGTGAGCACCGACGCGCCCTATGGGCCGGCCGAGATCCTCGACAACGGCCGCTGGGGCCGGCTCACCCCGGTCGGCGACGCCGCGGCGATGGCGCAGGCGATTCTCGATTCGCTGGCCGGCGATACCGTGCCGGTCGAAGCGCTCCGCCGCCGCGCCGGGGATTTTTCTGCGGAGCGGGCGGTTGCGGCTTATGAGGCGCTGTTCGAGAATCTGATCGAGCAGAAATTCAGAAAAAGCACTTCAAGTCCGAGCATCTGACTGCCATGAGCACACAGAAATTTCTGCGTAAAGTCCTACCGAAGAATCTCTGGGGCGATAGACTCTATTGTCGATATAGGTTTTACAAGAAACTTGGACGTCTACCGCAAAACCGGGCAACTCTCTTCAACGATCATCTTTTTGCGCTAAAGACGAGCGGATTCTGTTACGATCCGCTGATTCAGTTCGTGACCGACAAGGAGCACGCAAAGCACTACTTTTCGTCTGTTGTTGGTTCCGAATTTGTAATCGACACATACGACATATTGCGGAACAAGAACGAGCTTGAGGATTATGTCCTTCGCAAGCTTCCTTGTGTGTTGAAGCCTACGCATTCGAGCGGGCAAGCCATAGTTTGTATCAATCCCCGCGATCCTTTGGACCGAGGGGTGCTTGCCAAATGGTTCGAAATGAACAGATATGACGTGGCCCGTGAGCAAAATTATCGTTATCTGGCTCCTAAGGTTATTGTTGAAGAACTCTTTTCGGAAGACGGCCATACAGTTCCTGACGACTACAAGATTTTCTGTTTTGG
The DNA here is from genome assembly GCA_028819475.1 of Rhodospirillaceae bacterium. Lineage (NCBI taxonomy): Bacteria > Pseudomonadati > Pseudomonadota > Alphaproteobacteria > Rhodospirillales > Rhodospirillaceae > Rhodospirillaceae bacterium. Next base: position 19,985 of record JAPPLJ010000002.1, on the reverse strand, counting down.
TGGTGTTCCCAAGATGATTCAAGTCGATACCGACAGGTTTACGATCCAGTCCCAAAGCTTTTACGATATCGAATGGAACAGAATTCCGGTTGTAGCGTTATATCCAGGAAAAGATAAAGACGAACCAAAACCGATTCTGCTTGACCGGATGCTGGAACTGGCCCGGGAATTATCTGCGCCGTTCCCATTCGTAAGGGTGGATATGTATGCCACTACGACAGAAATACGAATTGGCGAACTGACTTTCATTCCTTGGAGCGGTTTGCTGCCGTTGCAGCCGGCAGAAGCCGAGATAACTTGGGGGGCGTTTTTCGATGATAAGAATGGAAATTAGCAGGTGTCGCCGGCGCACCGCGAAATTTTCTTCAGAGCCTTCGGTCTCAAACCGTGAAGAGCCGTTCTGGAGCTTGTTTGGACAAAGCGCCCAGTACTTGACCATCCAAACGAGCGAGTGACCACCGTGTACGGAAAATCGTCGGTGCAGCGGTTCCTGCCGGAAAATCAGTGGTCGGTCGGATTTGAAGAGGCAGGTTATGGGTTGCGCATGTATTTCGGCGATCTGAAAGATTTGTTCCAACATTACGAATTACACTAATCGCAGGAACTCCTCTTATGGCCAGGAAAAAATCGCCCGTTAGCCAGCAGTTTCAGTTCGCTACACAAGAGATACGAAAGCATTGTATCGATAGGCAAACTTGGCACCAGTTTGTTCGTTTGGCTGAAATTGAGATTATACTCTCTATTCTAGGGGATCGAAAATTTAAATGCGCTCTGGAAATTGGTGCGGGCGATGGTTTGCAAAGCGAGAAACTAGCACTCCGGTGCGGCCAGATGATTTGTAGCGATATCGATCGAAGACGATGGGATAAACGACAGGAACGTAGCATTCCGTCCAATATTTCTCATGTATTGCTCAATGCAACCGATCTATCTTCATTCCCCGATGATTCTTTCGATCTGGTCTATTCGAGTAACGTTCTGGAGCATGTCAAGGAAATTGATCTTTGCCTTGGCGAAATACATCGCGTCATGAAGCCTACGGGTGTCGGTGTCCATAGCATGCCGTCGAGGCACTGGAAGTTTTTTAACTCGCTGTTTCGGCTTTCGAGATTGCGCCTGCCTAAGGTTCACGGTGTAGAAAGAACGAATTTTGGAGAATTCGTCGAGTTCGGATTGACACGCTGGTTGGAAAGATTGGAGCGCTCGGGCTTTGAAATCGAGGAAATACTCGGTATGCCGTTTTACCATGGAGACCAGGGACGATGCAGTTCGGTAATTGTTGCGGGTAACAGACTGCGCCTTCCGTCCAGCTTTACATTCATTTTGCGGCCCAAAAAAGAAGCCCTATAGACCCCCTCCCTTCCCGCGCGAACCGATCGTCACGATGTGGCGGCGATCGATCGTTCGTACGGTGAACCCGGCGTCGCGCAACAGCGCCTCGCAAGCGTCCGTCGTCGTCATGCCTTTGCTGTATGGTTTGGGGCCGGTGCTGACGGCGATGCGCGCAGTCCGCCGGAGCAGATCCCGCCCCCCTGCGAGCGCCTCAGCTTCCGCGCCTACGGCTTCGACTTTCAGAAAGGCGAGCGTGTCGATCCCGTGGTCCGCGGCAATCCGGTCCAGGGTCGTGGCGCTGCGGTGCAACGCGCCGTTTGATCCTTCGGCATCATCGTCGATGAAGACCGAGCTGGTCCCATTCAAGGCGCCGCCACCGAATGTCAATTCTTCTTCTGCGTTCCAGACCAGCGAATCGATTATGGTTGCAGTCTCCCGGCCCACCAGATTCCGCCTGAGGCAGGCGAGGGCGTCCGGGTCGGGTTCGACGGCGTAGACGGCCCGTCCCTGGTTCAGCGCCAGAAGCGCAAACTCCCCGGTATGCGCGCCGACATCGAGAACGGGGCCGGGCGGCGGGTCGAGGGCGGTGAACTGATAGAACGAGTCCATGTAGTCCAGGCAGCCTGCCAGCCCTTTCTTGTAGAACCGCCAGCGTTTGGGCGAAACGCAAAACACCGAACCGTCGCGCGCTTCAATCCGGCAATATCCGTCGACTTCGGTCAGACGCAACGGAATGCGCCCCTGATATCCGAGCGCGGCATAGAGCCGATGCCGGAAAAACTTGCGCCGCTCCGCCGCCGGGAGCCCTCTGGCACTCTTGTCATCAGTCATATATGTCGGCACACCCGATGCACGTTCTCTGGAGTCTCCATCTTGGCACATATCACGTTTCCGATTTCGAGTCTCGCCGACGGCGGAACGGCGCGGACGGCGCTCAGGACCGCAGGCGGATCGGCCGCCAGGGGCGGGACGGGAACATGACCGGGCCCGCCGTTTCCGTCCTTACGGCTACCTACAATCGGGCGCATGTTCTGCACCGCCCTTATGAGAGCCTGAAGCGGCAGGCGGTTCGCGATTTCGAATGGGTTGTCGTGGACGACGGCTCCTCGGACGAAACCCCTGAGCTTCTTCACCGCTGGCAATCCGAAGCGGACTTCCCGATTACGTGGTACCGGTACGACCGGAACAGAGGGGTAAATGCTGCGGTTAATTCCGGATTGAAAGTCGTCTCGGGCGAATATGTATGTAATCTCGATAGCGACGATGCGCTTCTCGACGATGCGATGGAAACGATCGCATATTTCCGGGAGCGTACCGGGATCGATTCCATCCCGTCCGCGTATCAGATGGCGTTCCGTTGCGTCGATCAATCTGGAGCTCTTGTCGGCCAACTGAATGAAGACGCGCGGAAAAGTTTCCAGAATGAAACGGTGCGCTCATCCTTCAGGAATGCGGCTTACCGGCTGGGACTGAGCTTCGATTTTATCACAGTATCGAAAGCCCCGGTCGCCCGGTCGCGGGAACTCATCGAGCTTACAAATTCCGAACACTGTCCGGAAAGCGTGACTATTTTTCGTTTATCCGACAGGTACGAAACGATCTTTGTCAACCGTCCGGTCCTACGGTATTTCAGGAACGACGGCGAAGATCATCTTTCGGACAGGGCGCGGTCCTCGGTCATGATCGCCAAGCAGCCTCGCGGCAACTACATCCGCGCACTTTCGATCCTGAACGGCGATGTCGGATATTTTCTTGACAGGCCGAAGTCTTTTTTCGGGGCTGGGCGCAAGCTCATGCGGCTGGGCCTGCACCTCGGCCGGTCGCCGTGGCGTCAATTTCGCGATCTTGCCAACTGGAGAGCGCGCCTGCTCTGGATGGCCGGTATGCCGGGCGGCTGTTTTGGCTATCTCCGCGACCGCCTGCGCGGGCGCACGGCGCCGAAAGCCGATCCCGATATATCCGCCTGGGGGCCTGCTGCGCCGCCCGTGAATCCGAAGCTTCACTTGCCGCCGGAACGATTCCGTTCGTGATGCCCTGAACAGGTCTTGTTCCGGCCCCCGCTCCTCCATCCCGCCCCGCCCGCTGGCGCCCCCAAGGGGAATCGAACCCCTGTTTCCGGCGTGAGAGGCCGGCGTCCTAGGCCGCTAGACGATGGGGGCGCGGCGGCGGCGGGGGAGCGATAGCGCAGCGCGCGCCCCGCGGCAAGGGGCGCGGCACGGGGCGCGGCACGGGGCGCGTCAGGGGGCCGGCCCGGCATTCGGGCGGACGCGGGCCCGGGGGCCGGCCGGGCCGAAGCGCGTCACCCTGGGGCGGCATGGCGAAATCACGGCCGATGTGGCCCGCCGCCAGGCGGAGATCGTCATCGACCGCATCAAGCGGGGTGAGCCGCCCTTCCCGGCCGCGCCCGAAGCGGAACCGACGCTCGCCGCCTTGGCCGAGCGGTTCCTGCGCGCACATGTCGAGGTCAACTGGAGCGCCAATACCGGGGACAGCTTCCAACTGATTGTTCGCAACCAGCGAGACCGACATTCGATCGGAGTTCCAATCTGAGTCTCCATAATCTTTTGATTCAAAAAAATATTTTGTTCAAGTAAGCCCCGTCGCATGACCCGTCGCCAGCATGCGACGCCGCCCCAGCCTGGTCAAACCACGCTGCGCGGTGCGTGCGGGATGCTGCGCCAGAATTCCGGGTCGTGGCCGAAGAATATCCGGGCGCCGTTGCGCCGCAGCTTGCGCAGCAGGAGCAGTGAATCGAGCATCCTGGCGCGGTCGTAGACCAGCGACGGCAGATGCATGTTCTCCAGGGTCCGGCAGAAATAGCAGGCGTCGGCGGCAAGGACGACCTCGCCACCCGGCAGCCTGAGCTTCAGGGACTGGTGGCCCGGCGTATGGCCGAAGGTCGGGATGGTCACGACCGTGCCGTCGCCGAACAGGTCGAACTCGCCATCGATCCGCTTCACCAGATGGCCGTGGTCGTAGTTGATCGGGTTATAGAAGTTGGCGTCGATCAGTTCCGGGATGCGGCCCGCCTCCCATTCGGTCTGCTGAATGACGACGCGTGCATTGGGGACGAATCCGTTGCCGCCGGTATGGTCGAAATGCAGATGGGAATTGACGATGTAGCGGATGCGGCCGGGGTCGACGTCCAGCCTTTCGAGACGCGAAACAATATCGTCGCCCGGCCTTGAGCGCACGTCGAAGGCGGTCGCGAGCGGGCCGACCAAGGTATGCGGGTCGTCGATGCTGTGAGGATGCAGGCCGGTGTCGAACAGGACGAGGCCCCTGGGATGGTCGATCAGGTAGGCCGGGATCGGGAAGGTGATCCGGCCCTCGCCGCCGGCGAGCATCTCGCTGAGATCGCAACTCAGCCAGCCGCAGGTCATGGCGTAGAGCGCCATGCCGTCGCCGCGCGTGCGGCGCTGCGTATCCCGGCGGGCGCGCCGCGTCAGGCCGTCCCACCAGGCCTGGTTGGCGTTCGGCGCTCTCGACTGCAACCCTGACATGCCCGGCGGTTCAGGTATCTGCGGCGCGGGCCGGCCGTCCCGAGGCCGTCAACCCGTGCGTTCCTTGATGATGCGCAGGGCTTCGCGCAGGTAGACGCGGAAGACCTCGTGGTTCTCGCTCATCGGGAAGTGGCCGATATCCTCCATCTCGATATAGACGCCGCCGCGGATCTGGCGGGCGGTGTTCTCGGTCGCCTCCGGCGGCGTCAGATAGTCGTAGATGCCGGTCATCATCACCACGGGGCAGCGCCGCGCGTCGATATTCTGCAGCTCCTCGCGCAGATCGTGGTCGACCGAGTAGAAGTAGAGATCGCCTTTGAACGCCTCGGAGCCCTGGGAGTAGTAGTGCCAGGTCAGCCAGCGGTCCATGTCCGGCGATTGCGGCGCCATCAGGTCCCAGACACCGCTGGCGCAGACCTGGGCCGCATTCGCATGGGGATGGCGCCACCAGTCGAGGAAGAAGCCCGGCGCATAGTCGGCGGCCTCGACCGGAATGACGGCCTTGAAACGGTCCGGGCGGCGCAGCGCCAGCTGCAGCGCGACGTTGCCGCCGAACGACGAGCCCATGAAGATCGGGTCCTTCAGCTCCAGCGCGTCGCACAGCTTGACGATGAAGTTGACATAGTGCTCGGCGGTCAACCGGTACTCCTCTTTCCACCATTCCCGGTTGTGCGGCGGGTCGGACTTGCCGTGGCGCGGCAGGTCGTAGGCGATGATGTTGTATTCGCGGGTGAACTCCTCGTCCTCCAGCAGGCCGCGCCACTGATGGTTGTGGGCTCCGGCGGTGTGCTGGCAAATCAGCGGCTGGCCGCTGCCGTTGTGGATGTAGAACACCTTGTATTCGTTGCCGTCGACTTCGATCGTCACATAGCGGCCTGTCACTGGAGAATGGCGAGCCATCGTCTGCTCCCTGTAAATTCGAATTGCTCGATCCCGGTTGACCCGGCCGCTCAGACGGGCACGCCGCACTTGCGCAGCAGCTCGAACTGAACCGTGAAATTCCTCAGGTTCTGCATCAGGACCAGGAGGTTGCCCTCGAGCTTCAGGTCTTCGCAGAAACTGGCCGCCCAGATGCCGTGGAACATCGGCTTCGGCACCGGTTTGGCGAATTCGCGCCAGGTCTGGGCGCTGGCGCGCAAGGCGAAATCGTACGGATCCAGCGGCGCCGGATCGGTGTTGATGTTCTTCACCTTGCCGTCGTGCATCTCGACGATGACCTTGCATTCCGTCATGTCGTACAGGAACGAGCAGGTATAGTACCTGCCCATGCACTGAATGGTTTCGTCGTTGTCCGTCAGGTTCTTGAACTTCGACGCCCAGGTTTTCACGTCAACGGCCATCTCTGCGTCCTCGTCGGGTCTTCGAAGGGGGGTATGCCGGCGCCGGAATTTCCGCCGCCGCCGCTGTCAGTTCTTGTTCGCATCGGCGTTGCCTTCCGCCTCGCGCTCCTCGCGCAGCAGGTTGCCGATATGGGTGATCTCGTTCGGCGACATGCCGATCTCCTTGAGCAGGGTATCGACGAACGGCGCCTGGGCGCGGTAGCGCAGGGCGGCGCCGACGATATTGTCCGCCAGGGTGCCGCCGGTGCGTGGGCCGGAGGGATTCTGGCCCTCGCCATCCGGATCGCTTGAGGAATTGTCCCCTCCGCCTCCGCCGATCGCGGTCGGCGCGAGGCCGCTCAGGCCGGGCAAGCCATCGACCTGGAGGATCTTGATGTCGCCGATATTCTCCATCGGCCGGACCGATTCGCGGATGATCCCTTCCAGGTGCTCGACCAGCTTCATGCGCAGGGTGCTCTGGCGGTTCTGGTCGCTGCGCATGTTCTCCGCCTCGTTGAGGGCGCGCTTGCCCGCAGCGTCGATCTCATAGCGCAGCTGGGCCGCCAGGCTCGAGAACCGGTCCGCTTCCATACGGTCTTGCGCGGCCGTCTTCTCGGCCGCGGCGATCGTGGTCAGCAGGATGGCCTCGCGCTCGGCCTGCAGGGCCGCCAGGATGGTTTCGACCTTCTTCTTGCGCTCGGCGATCTCGGTTTCCTTGGCCGAGGTAACCTGCTCGGCGGCAGCGGTCTCCCGGGCGCGCGCCTCCTCGACTGCGGCCAGGATTTCCAGCTCCTGCTTCTGCCTTTCGGCGACGGCGATGGCGCGGTCTTTCTCCTCGATGGCGAGAATCCGGCGGCGCTGGATCTCCAGGCGCTCGGTCTCCTGGGCGTGGGCGATGCGCTCGGCATCGAGGGTCCGCTCCCGGCCGATCCGGGTTTTCTCCACTTCCTCGTGCGCCCTGATTTCGGCTTCCTCGGCCTCCCGGCGGCGCTCGGCCTCCTCCTGGGCGGTCTCGGATTCGCGCAGCGCGCGGCGCATCGCGATATCGCGCTGCTGTTCGAGGCGCAGATATTCGGTCTCGCGCTCGATCCGGATGTTTTCTTGCTCGGCCTGAAGATTCTTCTCCCAGATTTGGATCGCGGTGTCCTTTTCCACGTCGTTGCGGTGCTTGCGGCGAGCCTCGATCTCCTCGGTCAGGCGGGTTTCGCGCAAGGACGCCTCGGCCTCGATCGCCTTCTGCTGCGCAATCCGCGACTTTTCCACCTCCTCGCGGGCGCGGATTTCCGCTTCCTCGGCCTCGCGTTCGAATTCTGCCCGTTCCTTGGCGACGTCGGCGCGCTGCCTGGCCTTGCGAACCGAAACGTCCTGCTCCTGCTCGAGGCGGGCGTAGTGGCTGTTCTTGTCGATCTCGAGCGTCAGCTTTTCGGCATCGAGATTCTTGTTGCGGATCTGGATCGCGGTGTCCTGTTCGATGTCGTTCCGCTTCTTGCGCCGCGCCTCAATCTGCTCGGTCAGCCGGGTCAGGCCTTCGGCGTCGAAGGCGTTCTGCGGGTTGAACAGGCCGATATCGGCCTGGTCGAAGCTGGTGAGCGAGACGGCTTCAAGCTCGAGGCCGTTCTGGGTCAGCGCGTCCTCGACCAGCCCCTTGACGTCGCGCACATACCTGCCGCGCTGCTCCTGCATCTCGTCCATCGTCATCTGGGCGGCGACGATGCTCAGCGCGTCGACGAAACGGCCCTGGACCAGTTCCTTCAGCCGCTCGGTATCCATCGTGCGGTCGCCCAGCGACTGGGCGGCCAGCGCCACCGATTCCCTTTCCGGCCGGACCCGCAGGTAGAATTCCGCAATCACCTCCACGCGCATCCGGTCCTGCGTGATAAGGGCGCCCTCGCCGCCGCGCCGGACCTCCAGGCGCAGGGTGCGCATTCCGACCGGCGTGATGGTGTGAACGATCGGAAGAACCAGCGCGCCGCCGGTCAGCACCACCTTCTCGCCGCCGAGGCCGGTCCGCACGAAGGACATGTCCTTCGACGACCGCTGGTACAGCCAGTAGAGAAGATAGACGATGACCGCGATGGCGATCCCCGCCAGAAGGATCGCCGTGATGATGTCTACTCCGCTCACGGCTCAAGTCTCCCTGTTCCCGCCGGACGTATAGCGCGTCCGGATTTGGTGGAGGCGCCCGATTTCATCGCGTCAGCCCGTATCCTTCACCGCGGCCCGGTAAACCACCAGGCCGAAGGCGATCTTGTTCAGAAAATCGGCGAGGTTGTAGATCACGTTGATGCTCTTCGGATCCACGCCGCCGCCGAGGAATTCCATGAAATAGCCGAGCGGGTAGATCGCCCAGCCGATCGTCGCGATCAGGCGCAGCGCATTGAACGAGCCCTGCACGACCGCATTGCCGCTGGCCGAATTGACCTTGCTGGCCTCGCCCAGATAGATCTCGCCCAGGATGTAGAGACCGCCGGCGGCCGCGATCAGGAAACCGAGCGTCGGGCTCATGTATCCGGCTGCGCCCAGGTAGGCGGCGCCGATCATCACCACCGAGGCGACCAGCAGACGCCAGAACACGCCGGCCGAGACCGCCGCGACGGCGGCCAGCACCAGGTAGAAGATCACCGTTTGCATCGGCACGGTCAGCTGCCAGTCGATGAACCGGTAGACGGTCGAGACCTTGCCCGTCGCGGTCCAGACGTCGCGCAGGTAGAAATACTGGATGGCCGAAACCAGCGTCACCGCGCCGGCGATGGTGACCGGCGCCTTCCACCGGTCCGCAACCCGGCGGCGCTCGAACAGCAGGAAGACGGTCGCCGCCGCCATGGCGATGGAAATCAGCCAGAAGGTTGCGCCGACGATATCGGTCGGGTCCACGAACTTAGTCATTCGCCTGCCCTTCGCCCCTGACTGATCGATAACCCTGGCTCATTTTCGCCTCAGATCTGGTTCCGGATATGCGGCGATCTGGCATAGAGCGCCACCAGCGGGATGATCAGCAGGCCGAACACGAACTGCTGCCCTTCATAGTTGAGGCCGATCCCGACGAGGAACGACGTCAGAACCTGCAGGACGAGTACGCCAATCACCGTGAACCCGTAGCCGCCCCAGCCGCCGAGCAGCGACGTGCCGCCGATCACCACGGCCGCCAGCGTCGTGAAGAGGTAGGGATTGCCTACACCGATGAAGCCGCTGCCGCTCCAGCCGAGAAGCAGCGAGCCGGTCATGGCGGCAATAAAGCCGCTGATCGTGTAAACGCCGACCCAGTATTTTCTTTCGGAGATGGACAGGCGTTTGGCCGCCGTCCGGCTGCCGCCGAGGGCATAGAGGTTGCGGCCGTAAACGGTATTCCGCATCGCGATGATCAGCAGCACCGCAACGACGATCCAGATCAGGATCACCGGCGGAATTTTCAGGCCGAAGGTTTCGCCGTTCATCGCTGCGATATTGGTCAGCCATCCCGGCACGGCGCCGTGCACGTTGCCGGCATAGCGGGTGCCGATGCTGGTGACGATCTGGGTCCCCCCGGCGACGGCGAAGCCGACGCCGAGGGACACGATTAGCGCCTGTCCCTGCAACCGGAAGCTCAGGAAGCCGGTGACCGCGCCGATGCAGGCGCCGAGCCCCAGGATGATCAGCACGGCCAGCCAGTTGGGCAGGCCCTCGATGCCGAAAAGGTAGGCGAGTGCGATGTTGGCCGATCCGATAATGAAGGGGATCGACAGGTCGAGGCCGCCGAGCAGCACGACCAGCGTCTGGCCCAGGCAGGCCAGGCCGAGAAACGCCGCGAACACCAGCATCGACTTGAAATTGATGACCGAGAAAAAGCCGTCGACGACCAGCGAACCGACGACGAACAGGCCGATCAGCACGGTCACGCCGATATACGCGCTCTTGTTGGTCGTCACATAGCGGTTCAGCGCCACCGCCAGCGCGAGCAGAACCACCAGGATGATCGAGGCGAAAACGTTGCGGGCAGTGAAGAACCCGTCGACCGTCGCCGTCAGGATCAGGAACAGGATGATCAGCAGCACGACGCCGATCAGGATCGCCCGGATGCGGTACAGCAGGTTCCTGAAGAATCCGCCGCCTTCGTTCGCTTCCTCTTCTTCCTGCGGATCCGACTGCTGTGCCGCCGCTTCCGGCTGCCGGGCGCTTTCAAGGCCGATCTCGTCCTGCCCGTAGACCCAGCGGATGGAGAAATGGTGCCAGCCCCACAGCACAAGCACGACTGTCGCGGCGGTGAAGAAGATGACGTGCTGCAGCGGCATTTCCTCGACCACGCCGAGGATCGTGCCGGCTCCGGCGATCAGGACCGCGAAAACGAATCCCAGCCACTTGTAGAAGACGTGTGCCGACCGGGTCATCGACCGGCTCCCGTCGATTGCCGGGAAAGGCCGCGTCCGCCAAGCTCGCGCCTGACCACCGACAGCAGCCGGCCACCGCGATAACCGCGCAGGAATTTCCAGGCCCGCCGGGCGATGATGACCGCTGCGACGATCGCCACCCCGAGCTTCCACAACGGCGCCTCGGCGGCGTAGAACATCGCACCGAGGAACAGGATCGACGTCAACACGATGAAGGTGCTGTTGTAGGAAAAGACACGCACACCCACGCTCTCGGCGACGTATGCCAGTATTTTTTTGCGCACCAGCGGCAGGGTTCCGATGTAGAGGGCCGCGGCTGCGAGGATGACCCAGAACAGCGCGCCCAGCAGCGGTTCGGACGGCCGAAGCTGGCCGACAGCACCGGCCGGCGCCGGTGTTGCAGCCGGCGTCGAAACCGATGGGCCGGCGGCCGGGCCGGCGGCAAAATACATCGCACCGAGTGCGGCGATCGAAAGAATGACGAGCGGGAGGATCGTCGCGTTGCCAATTCTCTGCTGCACGCGGGGCAGGCTGACAATGAACAGGAGCGCACCGACTAGCACCGCGCAAAGCGCCGGCGTGAACAGGGCGCCGCGCGACGCCGACACGCCCTGGTTCGCATAGACGACGACGATCACCGCCGCCGCGCCCAGGCCGATCAGGAAGAGCAGGGGCACGTTGCCGATCCTGCTGCGCACGCCGGTCTGGCCAATCAGTATGAGCAGCGAAGCGAGCAGAACCGTTCCGGCAACGACCAGCGCCAGGGCGATCGTAGGGGAGGTGAACGCGCCGCCCGGCGCCTTTACTCCGGCGGCCGAGCCGTAAGGCCCCGCCCATTCGAGGAGGAAGTATTTCAGCCCGGCCGCCCCGGAGGACGCGGCATCGGCCGCTGCCACGGGCGGGTGCGGCCCGCCATAGAGCGACAGCCCCAGGACAAGCAGTGCAAGCACGCCGATGAAGGCGATCAGCGACGCGCTGATGCCACGGACCAGCAGATAGATCAGGAAGACGACGATGGCGACGATGATCCCGGCATAGACGACCGGCGTGCCGCGCGGCGCCGCCGGCGCCGCCTTGGCCTTGCCGCCGCCAAGCACCGTCAGCCCGGAACCGCCCGAGCCCGAACCGAGCGACTGGATCCCCGAGCCGCTCGAACTGCCGGAGCCAGAGCCCAGGGATTGGATGCCCGAGCCTCCCGAACTCCCGGAACCCGAACCCAGAGACTGAATGCCCGAGCTGCCCGAACTTCCGGACCCGGAACCGAGCGACTGGATCCCCGAGCCGCCGGATTGGGCCTGGCCGGAGACCTGCGCCGGCGCGGGCGGCGGCTTCAACTCCTCCTTGGAATACAGGATCACCCCGAAGGCGAGCACACCGAGCAGCACGAAGAAGGCGTAGGGCGAGACCCGCGCGACCTGGCGCGGCAGCTTCGGCAGCGCCAGGGTAAGGAGCAGCGACACCACGAGGACGACGCCGTAGGCCGCCTCGGTCACGAAGCTCTGGACCCGGCCGAAGCTGAAGGTCGAGAGCACGTAGGTGATCAGGTAGATGTTCAGGGCGCCGAACAGGGATCCGATGATGCTGCCCCGGCCGCCGGCAAGGCTCGTTCCGCCCAGCACCAGGGCGGTCACCGCCATCAGCGTGTAGGTCGTTCCCTGGTTCGGGTCTCCGGAAGCGATCAGGGAGGTGAAGGTCAGCGCCGCCATCGCCGCGTAGACCCCCGCGATGACATGGGCGCCCAGGCGGACGAAGTTTATGCGTACGCCGCTGGCATAGGCCGTGCGCTCGTCCGACCCCATGAGCCGGAGATGGCCGAAAAAGGCGGTGCGGGTCAGGGCGAACCAGGCGAGGGTGGCGACGACGACGATGGCCAGCACCGGCGACAGGATTTCCGTACCGAGGCCCCAGTGCTGCATCCATTCGGGCACCACGCCGCCGGGCCTGCGCAGGATGACCAGATTGAGGCCGACCAGAGCCAGGAAGCCGCTGAGCGCGACGATGATCGGCTGAACCCGCACGTAAACGATGATCAGCCCCATCACCAACTGATAGAGCACACCGACGGCGATGGCGTAGGCGAAGAATTCCACCGGCGTCGTGATGATCTTGGCGGCGTAGAGCTGGACCATGCTGACGTTGATGAACCCGATGAGCGGCCCGATGGACAGGTCGACGCTCACCCGGCCCGCCATCGCGATAATGGTGAGTGCGTAGGTCGCGAGAATCAGCGGCGAAGCGACGATGATCGCGCTGCCGATCCCGGCGTTGGTGATCAGGGTCGGCGCGCGTAGCGTGGCGACGACGAGCAGGCCGAACAGAAGCAGGATCGGCACCAGCAGATAGGTGTGCGACGGCGACGATGCATGCCTCAGTTCGGCCACGTTCATGCCGGTGCCCTCAACGGCCTGCGTGGCGTACAGTGGAAATTGTTCCCGCTTCCGGGATCATCAGTCGAATTCCATGATCTTGATATTGCGTTCTCCGCCGGTTCCGCTCTTACGGGCGGTCTCGGCTTCCGCGCCGAAATCCCTGATCTTTATCGGCTTCGCGGCGGCCCGCGACGCTGCGGGCGGCGAGGGCTGCTCGGCCGGCCGGTCGTCGTCGAATTCGACGATCTTGATGGGGCCGAGATCCTGCGCTGTCGCAACGGGCTTGCGCTCATCGTCCAGGTCGTTGTCGAACTCGACGATCTTCACGCCCTTGTTCTCGTCGGAACGGTCAAGCGGCGACCCGTCGCCTTCCTGGTCGAACTCGACGATCTTGATTCCGTCACGCCCCATGGCGGATTCCTTTCCTCAACTGCCCGTCGCCCGCCTGCTAGTCGTCGAAATAAACTACCTTGACCCGGTCGCCCGAAGCCGCAGCGGGGATGTGTTCTTCGGCCGACCCGGCTTCCGCCTCCGTCTCGACGATCTTGATGCGGCCGATCTGCATCCTGGGATAGCGTTGCTTCCTGCTGGCCTCGAATTCGTAAATTTCGGCGGCCGAGTGGCTCTCGCCGTCGTCGTGGCGATGACGATGCGCGCCGCCGCCTTCGGTCTGACCGAACATCGCCTCGAGAATCCTGTCCGGGTCGATCTCGTCCTCGATGAAGCTGTCGAAGATGCTGCCGTGCCGGAACACCACGACGCGGCCGCACAGTCCGATGAATTCCTCCAGTTCGCTGGACAGGAAGATGATCGCATTATCGCGCGAGGCGTAGTCGCGCAGATGATCGTAGAGTTCCCGCTTGGTCCTGACGTCAACGCCGCGTGCCGGGTCGTTCAGGACGAGTATGTTCGGCTGCATGGCGAACGAGCGGCCGATCAGCACCTTCTGCTGGTTGCCGCCGCTGAGCGAGGTGACCAGGTTGGAGCGGTGCCCAATCTTGATCGACAGACGGTCGACGAACCAGGAAAACACGCTCGCCAGATCGTTCCAGTCGATTATTCCCACCTTCTGCGTCGACTTGCGATACAGGGGAAACAGCAGATTTTCGAAGATGCTGAGGTTCGGGAAGATGCCCTCGTGCTTGCGGTCTCCCGAAACGTAATAGATCCTGCACGCCTCGGCGTCCTCCAGGTCTGCGATCTCGACGAATTCCCCGGCTTCGCTGCGCGCTTCGGGAAGCCCCTCCAGCGCGAGTTCGACGCCGGCCAGGGCGCGGACGAACTCGTTCTGGCCCTGGCCGTCCAGTCCGGCCACACCCAGGATTTCGCCGCGCTTGAGGTCGAAGGCGAAGCGGTCGCCGTCTTCCCAGATGCGCAGCCCCTCGCCGCGCATGACGATCTCGTCGCTGAGCGCCCGGTGCGCTTCGCGGTCGTGGTGCGCCTCGGCGAAATCGCGCTCGCCGGTCATCAGTTCCAGCAGGTTTTTCTCGGTGATCTCGCCCTTTTCCAGAACGCCGACGTCGCGGCCGTCGCGCATCACCGTGGCCCGGTCGCTGATCCGGATCAGCTCGGCGATCCGGTGAGTTACGATAATGACCGCGCACCCCCGGTCGCGCAGTTCGCGCATCTTGGCGAACAGCCGTTCGGTGGAATCCAGATCGAGTGCGGCGGACGATTCGTCGAGAATGAGGATCCTGGGCTCAGTCAGCAGAGCGCGCCCGATGGTGATCCACTGCTTGATGCTGAGCGGCAGGCCGCCGACACGGATATCGGGGTCGATTTCGACGCCGGTCAGTTCCTCCATCAGGGTGGCGGCGATCTCGAGTTTCTCGCGGGACGGGCGCGATTTTACCCAGAGCCTGTCGGCGCCGACGAACAGGTTGTCCGCGACCGAGCACTCGTCGGCGACCAGAACTTCCTGAAAAACGGTGGCAATCTCGGCGCGGCGGGCTTCGATCGGCGATCGCGGCGTGTGGCCCAGCATGGATATCTGGCCGCTGTCGGGGATCTGGACCCCCGACATCACCTTCGCCAGGGTGCTCTTTCCGCAACCGTTGCCGCCGACGATCGCGTGGATTTCGCCCAGTCGGGCGCTGAAGCTACATCCGTCCAGCGCCTTGGTGACGCCGAACGCCTTGTGCACGTCCACGACCGACACGGCATCGCGCGACGACCCCCCGTTCGCCGATATGGCGCTGGGGGCATCACCCGTCGGGCTGTCCATCGGCGACGCTACGCTGTCCAATACCCTGCCCTACCGCTCGGCCGGAGCCGCCGCTACGGCTCCGGCCCGCGATAGTACGGCGTCTAATGCTGCGACGCCTTATATTTCTCCGGATCGGCAGGACGCAGGAAGAAGTTGTCGAGGAACTTCTTTCCGCCCCATGTCTCGATGCCGACATGCGCCCAGAGCTTGTTGTTCTCGTCGCAATCCGTCCCCATCATCTTCTTGACGTCGTCCTTGCCGAACGGGATCACGTCGACGAGCACCGATTGCAGCTTCGGACCCTGGCCCTGGAGGGTCCGCATCATGATGTTCCAGATCAGCTCGAAATCGTCGCCCGGAGGCCAGACGTGATAGGCGGAACTGATATAGTCGATGTTCTTGCGCCAGTAGCAGATGGCGCCGAGCTCGCCGCCGATAGTGACCGGAATCATCTTGCGGCCCGATTGCTGCAACGCGCGGAGCACGCCCATTTCGGCCGCCGACTGCACGACGATGCCGTCCAGTTTCCCCGGATGGGTGGCAAGCCATTTCTGCACCTCGGCCTGGGCGACCTGGTCGGTCCACATGCCGGCGATGCTGCCGACAACCTTGATGCCTGGATTTGCAGCAAGGCCGGCCTTGATGCCTCGATCCTGGGAATCCGAACCCGATGTCCCCGGAATGCCCTCAACGACCAGAACGTTACCCTTGCCGCCGAGCTCCTTGGCCATCCAAGTGCCCATCCGATGGCCCGCCAGCTGGTAGTTGGAAGATGAGTTGATCGAGTAGGGCGAGGTCAGGTAGCCGACGAAGGAAAAGGTCGGAACGCCCTTGTCGAACGCGTATTTCACCGTCGCGTTCAGAGCGGTCGGGTTCGAACAGCACACGATCAGCGCGTCGACGCCGCGGTCGACGAGCTGGCGCATCTGCTGGATCTGCAGCGCGTCGTTCAGGTTCGACTGGGTGACGAGGACCTCCTTGAGCAGGCCCAGCTTCTGCCATTTGGCGATTAGTTTCTGAACCAGCCGGTCCATGACGCCGGCGCGCCAGGTGTTGCCGGCATAGGAACTGGCATAGCCGATCGTCCACGGCGGCTTTCTCGGCGACTTCCAGTTGCGGTATGCGCTCGGCCCGATCGGCTGCATCGGGTCCAGCATATCCTTCGCGTACAGCTTGTCCTGGATGTCCTTGGGCAGTTCGTCGACGCCCTCGGCGATCGCCTGGCCCGGCAGGAGCAGAAGCGCTCCCAACACGACACCCAATTTGGCCAAATGTCTCATCGTATCCTCCGCAATGTTCGGATTGGTTGCCCGTTCCGGCCGAAACGGTGCCCGCGATCGCTGTCGCCCCGCGCAGTCGGGGTGATGAGACCTAACGCAAGCCGAAGCGACGCCAGACCGCGGCAACACTAAACGGAAAAAAAATCAAGTGCAATCGTTTGCAGCAATCGTTTGCATTTTTTGGGGGAATGGCGGAAATTTGTCTGCCTGTCGTAACCTCGCCGACGGGATCGATCGCCGATCCGCTGGCGTGGCAGCGCAATTCGAAGACGCCTGAGATCCGATGGACAAGAAGACCGCCGGCAAACCGGAAGCCCACGGCAAGCGCATCAACGCCAAGCGCCTGGCAGAGGATCTCGACGTTTCAATTTCAACGATCTCGCGCGCCTTCAACAAGGAAGCCGTGATCGCGCCCGAAACGCGCAGCAAGATCCTGAATTACGCCGACCAGCTCGGCTACCGGCCGAACCCGTTCGCGCAGAGCCTGATCACCCAGAAGAGCCGGATCGTCGGCATCATCGTCTCCCATCTCGAGAACCCCTTCTATCCCGAGGCGCTGCGCGGTCTGAGCGAAGCGCTGCGCAAAGCCGGATGGCATCTGATGCTCTTCACCGTCCCGTCGGGCGAAACCCCGGACGATATCCTGCCGCTCGCGATCAGCTATCAGCCCGAATTCGTCATCGTTATGGCCGTGACCATTTCCTCCCAGTCCCAGGAAGTGGCCGAGCGGGCCGGAACGAAGCTGATCTATTTCAACCGCCGCGACCCGGATTCCTCGACCTTTTACGTCGTCTGCGACAACGCCCACGGCGGCGGCATGATTGCCGACCATTTCATCGATACTGGATGCCGCCGCCTGGCCTACATAGCGGGTTTCCAGAACGCCTCGACCACGCTGGACCGGTGGCGCGGATTCCGCGACCGGTGCATCGCGCGCGGCTTCCCCGACGTCTGGCGCGAGGAGGGCTATTCCTTCTCCTACGAAGCCGGTTATCGCGCCGCGATCCGCCTGATGAATCGGAGTCCCCGGCCCGACGCGGTGTTCTGCGCCAGTGATATTATCGCGCTCGGCTGTATCGAGGCGGTGCGGATCGAGTTCGGCCTGCGGGTTCCCGAGGATGTCTCGGTCGCGGGCCTCGACAATATCGAAATGGCGGCCTGGCCGTCGCACTCCCTGACGACCTACTCCCAGCCGCTCGCCAAGATGATCGGCGCAACGGTGAAGCTGATCGAGGAGATTTCGATCGGAGCGGAGAGCGAGACCGTCGCCTGGCAGATCAAGGGCGATATCATCGTTCGCAAGTCGACTCGGCCGCCGACGGGTGGCAAAAGGTCAGGGGCCTTGCCGGACATGCCGGCATGATCGGCACCGCGGGCGCGAGGGCAGACCGTTGTCGGATAAGATCGTCTGGCTCTTCATTTTCCTGACCCTGTATTGGGGCTACTGCATTTTCTGGGGCGCGCGCTGCGGTTTCCGGTCGCCCAGCGCCAGCGATTATTTCGTCGCCGGCCGGCGCCTGCCGGTCTGGCTGTTCGTCATGGCGGTCACGACAGCGGCCTTCGGCGGGTGGAGTTTCACCGGGCATCCGGGCCTCGTGCTTCGTGACGGCTTTTCCTATGCCTTCGCGGCCATCGGCGCGATCGCGATACCGCTGTCCGGAGTCGTTCTGCTGAAACGGCAATGGGCACTGAGCAAGCGCTTCGGCTACATGACGCCCGGCGAAATGCTGGCGGACTACTACGGCAGCGAGGCGATCCGGCTCATCGTCCTGGCGATTGCGCTGCTGTTTGCCATCCCCTTCACCGGCGTACTGCTGGGCGGCTCCGGCTTCCTAATCAGCGTCGTAACGGACGGATACGTGTCGCGTGACATGGCCATGTGGGGCCTCACCCTGGTCCTGGTCATCTACGTAACGGCCGGCGGCATCGTGGGCATCGCCAACGTCGCCGTGCTCCAGGGCATCCTGATGGCGATGGGCATGATCGTGCTCGGACTCATCGCCCTCGACCATGTCGGCGGCTTCGAAGTGCTCAACCGCAAGCTTGCCGACCTCGCCGCGACACGGATCGGCGACTGGGGCACGACGCGCGGCCTCGGCGGCGGCGACTATAACGGCCTGTTCGCCCTGTCGGGCGTCGCCCAGTGGACCGCCGGCCTGGGCAAGGAGGCGCCGGCGGGCGGCCTCTGGACCGGGCTGATGTGCCTCAGCTTCCTTTTCGCGCTGCTCGGCGTAATGGCCGCGCCGACCTTCTCGATCTGGGCCTTTTCCAGCGAATCGCCGCGGCCCTTCGCGGCGCAGCAGGTCTGGGCATCGGCCGCTGCGGTCGGTGCGATCCTGCTTATATTCTCGGCGATCCAGGGCGCTGGCGCGCTATTCTTGGGCGCGAACAAAGCCGTGACCGAAGCCGGCCTGGCGGTCGCACAGGTCCTGCCCGACCTGTCGGGCGGCAGGCAGGCGGCGCTCGTCCCCTACTATATAAATTCTGTGGCCGAGGCGCTGCCTTGGCTCGCCGCGCTACTCGCCGTCTGCGGCCTGGTCGCCATGCAGGCGACCGGCGCGGTGCATCTGGCGGCGTCCGGGACGATGCTCAGTCGCGACATGTTCCGCCGGTTCCTGAAGCCCGGCGCCACGCATGGCGGCCAAAAACTCTTCGCGCGCATCGCCATCCTGGTGGTCGCCGGCCTGGCCCTTGCGCTCGCCACCTATGACCGGGTTACGCTGATCGAGTTGGGCGCGCTCGCCCTGCCGATCGCCTTTCAGCTCTGGCCGACGCTGCTGGGCGCCATATGGTTTCCGTGGATCACCCGCCAGGGCGCGCTCTACGGCCTGGGCGCCGGCGTCCTCGCCGTCATCCTGACGGAGAGCATCGGCCAGACCCTGACCGGCGACACCCTGCCGTGGGGCCGCTGGCCCTGGACCATTCACTCCGCCGGCTGGGGCATTTTTTTCAACCTGCTGGTCTGCGTCGCCGCCTCGGCCATGTCCCAGGAGCACGGGGCCAGGGAGCACCGGCAGAAATTTCACGATTTCCTGCAGGACCATGCCGCACCGCGGTCCGAACGGCGCGGCGTCAGGACCTTCGCCTGGATCCTGGTCGTGGTCTGGCTGTTTTTCGGCGCCGGGCCGGGCGGCGTTGTCGGCAATTTTCTGTTCGGCGCGCCCGGTGCCGGCTACGATGCGTGGGATTTCGCCATGCCCTCGCTCTGGGCCTGGCGCATCCTCTGGTGGGGGGGCGGCGTCTTTCTGGTCTGGTTCCTGGCCTACGGGCTGGAAATGTCCACGGCGCCGAAGAAACCCATCGTCTCCTTGTCCGAAGACATTCACGGCGCAACGGCCGGCCGCTCGACAGCGCCCTCGCGATTCAAGACTGCTCGACACGTCGAGTACCCGTCGAGATGAGTTCAACGGCACGAAAAGCCGAAACGTTAGGTCTCGGTGGTTGCGGGGGCTCGCTACAGCCGAGACCGACACGCGCTTGTCGTCGATATCTGAGCCCGACACCCCGGGGGGGTAGTGTAGCGCGTTTCCGGCAGTTTGTGGCGGCGTTTGACTTCACCCTGGTTCCCGGATAGGTTTCGATTTGGCTTCGGGGAAACGCGCACGCTGCGGG
>JAPPLJ010000001.1 GCA_028819475.1 Rhodospirillaceae bacterium | reverse complement strand
ATGGTGCGAAACTTCAGCTTGGCCATGCGATGCCCCTTGTTGAGAATGGTTCTCACCGTCCCCGGTCGGCCGCCGATTTGCTATTCGTCGTAAGCGTAAGATGGGCGTAAGCGACCGGAGTCGTTCTCCAGGGTCTTGTACCGTAGCAGAACGAGGGTTTCAAGAGGGATCGACGTGGGTGCAACCCATTGTCCTATAGGGAATAATCATAGAAATGTCGCCTCCTGCGTTCTAAAGGCATCTCAAGGGTACGCATGTCCAGATATCCGAAAATAGAGGTCAATTTAAGTGCCGCCGACATCGACCCCGATCAGCTGCATTTTGCCTGTCCCCCGATCCCGTTCGCCCGGCGCCGGCTGACCGCGCCGGCCGACTGCGCGCGGCGAAGGTAGCAGCCGCACCTTGTGGCCGCCATCCGAATTTGCCCGGACCCGTCCCGGTTCGCGGCCGCGGCTTGGTCCCGCCGCATTTGCCTCATGACAAAGCGGGCGCAAGACGCCACCTTTCCGGCCATGGCGCGGAACGACCGGAATGCCCACCGCCTCGTGGCCCAGAACCGTAAGGCGCGGCGCAACTATTTCATCGACGACTCCCTGGAGGCCGGGATCGTCCTGACCGGCACGGAGGTGAAGTCCCTGCGCGCCGGGAAGGGCAATATTGCCGAAGCCTACGCAAGGGACGACCGGGGCGAGCTGTTCCTGTTCAACAGCTACATCCCGGAATACCACGCCGGCAGCTACAACAACCACGAGCCGCGCCGGCCGCGCAAACTGCTCTTGCGAAAGCGCGAAATGGCCCGGCTGATCGCAGCTGTCCAGGAGAAGGGGCTCACGCTGGTTCCGCTGTCGGTCTATTTCAACGAACGCGGCGTCGCCAAGCTCGACCTCGGCTTGGCGCGCGGCAAGAAGCAGCACGACAAGCGCGAGACCGACAAGCGGCGCGACTGGCAACGCGAAAAGGCGCGGCTGATACGCGAGAAGGGGTAGGGCGGTTCGAGGGCCGGGGCGGGCCGCCCGGCTTCAGTCGAACATCGCGATACAGTCGATCTCGACATTCACGCCCTTGCGGTGGGGCGTGCCGCCGATGCAGGTGCGGGTGACCCGTTCGCCGGCCATGTACTCGGTGAAAGCCTCGTTGAACTTCGGGAAGTCCGCCGTATCGCGCAGGCAGACGCGCATGTTCACCACGTTGGCGAAAGTCGCGCCGGCCGCCGCCAGCACGCCCTGGAGATTGGTCAGGGTCTGGCGGGTCTGGACCTGGATGTCGTCGGACACGACCTGCTTCGTCTGCGGATCGAGCGGCCCCTGGCCGGAGACGAACAGCATGTCGCCCCAGCGGATGCCCTGGGCCAGCGGCGAGGCGGTCTTGCGGTCGGTGAAGCCGGTGGTCGGCGCGGTGGCCGAGGTGATGAATTCCTTGGGCATGGCGGTTCCCCCGGAGCGCCTATTCGGAAGGCGCAGGCATGACGTGGCCGCAGGCATCGCAGGTGCGGTGCGCCTCGACGTCGAAGAAATTGGCGTAGGCCTTCGACACCGGATCGAGCGCGTAGTCGACCACGACGAATTCCTCCTCGTGCAGGAAGGCGTCGCATTCCGGGCAGAACCACTGGAAGCGGTCGATCTCGCCGGGCCGGCGCTTGCGTTCCTGGACCAGGAGGAAGGCGTCGGGCGGGAAGCGCGGCGAATGCGGGATCAGCGGCGCGGTGTAGACCGCCTCGCCCGCCTTGAGGACCTGGATGTCCTCTTTCCCGTCCGGGTCGCGGTAGTGCAGGTTCATCTGCCCGGAGATCATGTACATGACCTCGGCGCTCGGGTTGATGTGGAACTCGCTGCGGTATTCGCGGCCGCGGGCGACGAAGAGCAGGGTTTCCGGCTCCTGCCACAGGACATGCACCCGCCTGCCGGTCTCGGCAAGCTCCCGGGAAATGGCGTGCAGATCGCCGACAGGCATGGGCAACATGGCGAACCCCCGTCCCGGTTGTCCCAGTCTCATGGTAGGCAGCGGACCGCCGTGCAGGCAAAGACTTTCTCGCCCCGGATTTTCCAACTCCAACCGGGTCCGCGACAGATCGGCGGCGATTCAGCGGCCGAACGGCAGTCCGGTGTAGTTTTCGGCGACGGTCTGCTGCCCGGCGGCGCTGCCCAGAACGTAATCCAGTTCGGCGCGCTGAACCCGACTGTCGAAGGCGCTCCGGTCCGGATAGCGGTGGAGCAGGGATGTCATCCACCAGGCGAAGCGCTGCGCCTTCCAGATCCGCCTGAGACAGGTGTCGGAATAGGCATCGAGGCGGTCGCGGCGACCGGTGCGGTAGAAGGCGTCGAAAGCCTCGGCGAGGACGCGCACATCGGCGACGGCCAGGTTCAGCCCCTTGGCAGCGGTCGGCGGCACGATATGGGCGGCATCGCCGGCGAGGAACAGGTTGCCCCAGCGCATCGGCTCGGCGACGAAACTGCGCAACGATGCGATGCTCTTGTCGGTCGACGGGCCGGTTTCCATGCCTTCCGAGGCCTCGGGGCCGAGCCGGCGCTGCAGTTCGGTCCAGATCCGGTCGTCGGACCACTCGCTCAGGTCTTCGTCGGGCGCGCATTGGAGATAGAGCCGGCTGACCCGGGGCGCGCGCATGCTGAACAGTGCGAAACCGCGAGCGCTGCAAGTGTAGATCAATTCGTCGGAAACCGGCTTGGTATCTGCAAGAATGCCGAGCCAGGAGAACGGATAGACTTGCTCGAACGTTTCGAGCCGGTCAGCCGGGATGCTGGCCCGGCTGACGCCGTGAAACCCGTCGCAGCCGGCGATGAAGTCGCAATCGACGCGATGTTCGGCGCCGTCATGGACGTAGCGCAGGGACGGCCGGTCGCTTTCGACATCGTGGAGCGATACGGGCGCGGCCTCGAAGACGATGCTGGCGTTTTCGGCGAGGCGCTTCGCGAACAGGTCCTTTTGAATCTGCGTCTGGCCGTAAACGGTAACGCAACTCCCGCCGGTGAGGGCCTTCATGTCGATCCGGTGGCGGCGGCCGTCGACCGCAATTTCGACACCCCCGTGCACAAGGCCCTCTCGCTGCAGCCGCTCGCCGACGCCGGCCGCGGTCAGCAGGTCGACCGTGCCCTGCTCCAGCACGCCGGCGCGGATCCGGCCCTCGACATAGGCCCGGCTGTGGCGCTCCAGAACGACCGATTCGACGCCGGCGTTGTGCAACAGCTGGGACAACAGCAGACCGGCCGGCCCGGAGCCGACGATGCCGACCTGGGTCCGGATCGCGCTCACCTGGTCTGTCCGGGTGGGTTCAGGCCGGGCCGGCCCAGGCCGGCGCCGTGGTGCGCCGCTTGCCGTCCAGGGTCCGTTTCACGCCGGGCTCGTCCAGCTCCTTGCGGTCCCACAGCTTGCAGGTCACCTGCTTGTGCTTCTGGTCGAGCCCTTCGCAATAGTTGGTGTATTCGCAGACCCGCACCTCGCCGCCGCAGCCGGCGCGCACCTTGAGGAAAAAGTCCGGATCGGCCAGGGCCTGCCGGGCGATGCCGACGATATCCGCCTTGCCTTCCTGCAGGATCCGTTCGCCCTTCTCGAATCCATGGATGCCGCCGGTAACGATGACCGGCGTCTCGAAACCGGCGTCGCGCACTGCCTTGCGGATCGCCGCGCCCGGTTCGACGTTGCGGCCGAACGGCCCGCGCTCGTCGGAAATATAGGCCGGCATGCATTCGTAGCCCGACCGGCCGGTATAGGGATAGGCCGACTCGCCGACATTGGGCTGCTTGGCGTCCTCGAACCGGCCGCCGCGGGACAGGGACAGGAAATCCATGCCGGCGCGGGCGAATTCGGCGGCATAGAAGCTGCTGTCCGGGACTTCCGAGCCGCCGTCGACGATATCCTCGGTGAGAAAGCGGCAGCCGACCGGGAAATCCTCGCCGACGACCTCCCGTACCCGGGCGAACGCCTCGAGCGGCAGGCGGACGCGGTTTTCCCTCGAGCCGCCATAGCCGTCATCGCGGTCGTTGGTCCGCGACAGGAAGGACGCCATCGTATAGGCGTGGGCATAGTGCAGCTCGACGCCGTCGATGCCGGCTTCCTGCGCCCGCCGGGCGGCGTCCGCGAACAGGTTCGGCAGCACCTTGGGCAGATCGCGGATATGCGGCACATGGGTATCGCCGACCCGTTCGCGGAAGCCCATGCGCAGGGATTCGAGCTGGCGTTCGTCGAGAATGCCGTCGAGTTCGGCGTCCGACAGCGCCTTGAGCGTTTCCCGGATATCAGCTTCCGGCGCGTCGGCCATGCCGAGCGCCGCCCGGATGTCGTCCGTCACGACGAGGAAGCGGTCGAGAAATTTCGCCGGATCCGGTCGGCGCCGGATCGCCAGGAAGTCGATGCACTGGATGAACAGGCGGGTCTGGCCTTCGCTTGCCCGTTGCACTGTCTGGGCGATTTCCCGGAGGCCGGGGATGTAGCGGTCGTGCCCGATGCGCAGGAGCGGGCCGGACGGGATATCGCGGATGCCGGTGGCTTCGATGACCAGGCCGCCGGGCTTGCCGCGGGCGAACTGCTCGTACCAGTCCAGCACATCGTCGGTGACCCAGCCTTCCTCGTTGGAGCGCCACGGCACCATGGCCGGCACCCAGGTGCGGCTCGTCAGGGTCAGCGGCCCGATCCGGATGGGACTGAACCACAGGGAGCGCGCCGCCTGCTCTTGCGTCGGCCAGGCGCCGGGCTCGGGCGCATACTTGATCCGTTCCGGCGGTTTCCACATCGCGTCGTCACTCCGGCCGCCGTTCGGCTTTCCCGGATATTCCTGCTCAGGAAAGGGCCGGCCCCAATTAGTTTAGGTCTAAATATTTTATATTTAAACTAAATTGCTGCAAGCCGCAACCAGGTACAGAACCGCGGCCAGGGTTGACGCTGGACGCAGACGAGCGTGTCCGGGTTTCCGCTACAGGGTAGAAATCAATTGCACCGCCCGCTCGCCGGTCCAGATCGCAGCTACGAGTACGCATGGCAGGGCGATCGCCCAGCGCACCACGACCGCGCCACGAGGCAGTCTCTTCGCGACGAGGAAAAGGAGAGGCCACAGGACCAGTACGATCAGGAGCTGGCCGGCTTCGATACCCAGGTTGAAGGCCAGCAGGCTCTGCCAGAGGTTCGGCGAATCGAGCTTCAATATCTCCCGCAGGACGAAGGAAAAACCGAGCCCGTGGAGCAGGCCGAGAAGCGCGGTGACGCCCGTCGTCAAACGGTGTCCGACAGAAGTCAGGGCGGCGACTGCGGCGTAAACGATCGACAGGGCGATGCCTGTCTCGACCAGCGGAACGAACCACGCGCCGCTGGGATAGTAGCCGAAGAATCCGAGGGTCAGCGTAACGCTGTGTCCGAGGGTGAATCCGGTCACCCGCCAGGCCAGGGATCCGAGCGCGGTCGCGCCGAGCACGAGGCAGACGACGAACAGCACATGGTCCAGACCTTCCAGGATGTGACGGACGCCTTCGACGACAAAGGTCCAGGCAGCCTCCAGGACTGATCTCGATACTATCACCGGCTTCGCGATCAGGCCGCGAATGCGGAATACCAGGGGCGGATCGGTTGCGTGATCCAGAATGAGGTTGGCGGTCTCGTCCTGCTTGGGAAGACCGGGATCGAGCTTGCTTCGGAGCGTATACTCGGTGTGCTTGCGGCCGGTCGGATAGATGAGTTCGGCATCGACGACCGTATCGCCGACATAGGTGACCTCGAACCCTTCCGCATAGACCGGCCCGGCGAGCGCGGCCTCGGCTTCCTCGAGACTCGCAAACGGCGGCTGGATCCGGGCGGGATAGGCGCGAATTCTTCCGGTCCTCGCCCGGAGCGTGCTGCCTGCCGCCTCCAGGACCAGGCCGTCGGCGAGACTGCGGGCGAGTCCGCCGGGCGCGCGCCGCAGCGCTTCGGCGTCCAGATAGTGAACCGGCTTGCCGTCCTCGATCCGGTTGATCGTATAGGGGGCCGGCGCGCGGACACCCTCGGTGTTTTCCGGACCGAGCTTGTCGGCGACGAGATAGGGCATGGGCAGCCGGATCAGGAGCCGCATCCGGCCCTGCTCGTGGACGACATGAACGACCCGGATATTGACGTTGAGGAGGAAGTGGGCCGCGGCGGGAGCGCTAACCCAGGCCAGGGCCGCCAGTATCGGCACGACGGCAAGAAAGGAAAGGGCGGCGGGGCGCAGCGCACCCCGCCTCGCGGTCAGCGACACGCGAACGCCCTTGGACGGTCAGGCTATTTCTTCTTCTTCGCCATCTCTGTGGCCATGTTGTTGGAGCCGAAATAGTAGACGTGGCCGGACTTGCCCTTGAGGTCCGCCTGCGAAATCTCGACGGACGCCGATTTGAGCATCGTGTGCTCGTGGGTCTTCGCCCACTCCGTCGCCGGCGTGAGGGTCGAGGTCACGAATGTGGTTTCCGGCACCAGGTAGTGATGAGGAATGGCAATCTTGGCGCCGCTTTTCGCGACCACGGAATCCGCCTGCTTGTAGTCCAGAATGTGCTTGGAGCCGTCTACCGGCACGAAAACCACATCGACCTTGCCGATCCGGTCCCAGACCTCTTTCGGCGGATTCGGGCGGTTATCGCCCCACATCAGGAATCTCATTCCGCCGGTTTCGATGACGTAGACCGTGTTGTCCATGTGCCGGAAGTTCGTGGGCGGACAGATATTGTCGCGGCCTTCGAACTGCTTCACCGCGTCCGTCCACGCGACGGTGCCCGGCGCGACGCACTGGTGCTTGTCGGCAATGCCGGTGATCTTCACGTCACCGAGCTGGAACGTGCCGGCCATGCGGTCGAGCAGCATGTTGGCTTCCAGGCGGCCGAGCGCGTCGTGGTCGAAATGCGCGTGGGTCGACATGCCGATGTCGACTTCCGCCTTGGGAAATTCCATGCGGTACCACAGCCCCCAGGCGCCCGAGGGATCGTTGCGCCAGGGGTCGACCATGATCCGGATCCCCTTCGGCGAGGTGATCTGGAACGCGGAATTGGAGAAGAAGGCGACTCCGACCTTGCCGCTGTCGGGTTGCACGCCGCCGGTGTTTTGCACCTTGATGATGCGGTTGTGGTTCTTGCCGGATTTCCAGGTGTCGAGCCCGGTCGTATTCGCGCCGACGGCGCCGATGCCGATGCCGGCGACCACGACCGCTGCAACCCCGCCGAATACCAGTTTTCTGCGCATGATGGCACTCCCCTAAGGTTGTTGTCGTTCCTGCAGGCAGCGCCGGAACGCCGCCCGCACCCTGTCGCAATACCAAGGAACAGGAACTGCCGGTAGGTGGGCTGACCATGGGGGGTATATGGGGAGAAAACCCATACCTAATTTTGGTTAGCTGCCGCCGCTTCGGGGCGGACCGGGCGATGCCGGAATGACGGCGCGCCAGGGCGATTCCGGGTACCGGAACGGCCCGGTCCCTGCCGCCGGCATTCACGGGCCTAGTCCCGGCGGGCGGACGCCTCTTCGAAGAACGACGCGAGATAGGTGCGCAGGTTGATCGGGGCGCCGCGTATGCCGATTTTTTTTCGGATATTGTTCCGGTGAAAGTCGACGGTGCTGGTCGCGATGCTGAGCATGTCGGCGATCATCTTGGTCGTCTTGCCCTGGATGACGAGCTTTGCCACTTCCAGTTCCGTCTGGGTCAATCTCGAATATCGCGCCGACAGATGCTTGCTCAGGGGGGACGTCAGTTCGCTGACGTTCGCCTCGAGTATTTCGACATAGGCCCGCGCCCGGGCGTCGTTTACGCGGCGTTTCAATCTGTCGAGATAGGGAAAGACCAGGTCGTTGACATTGGTGAGTATCTTCTCTTCCAGATCCGCCTTCGAATCCTCGATACGCTTGAGGAGTACCTTCAGTGCCGCATTCGCCTCCTCCAGTTCTGCCTCTCTCCTGCGAAGGGAGGCTTCTACCCTGCGCCGGGTCTCGACCTCGTTTCTCAACTCCTCGTTGACCGTTGCCAGGTCCCTCGTCCGGATCCTGACCCGCGACTCCAGCTCGTCGCGCGCCCGCTGCAGCTTTTGCTGGGCGGCCTTGCGCTCGCTCACTTCGATCAGATATTTGAGGTCGCTCTCGACGACGTCCCGGAATTCCGCGAGCAGGTTCGTATAGGTGATCGCCTGCTCGTTGGTCTGTATGTCGAGCACGCAAATCGTGCCGAAAATGGATCGGTCCGGCCACGCGATGGGCAGGCCCAGGTAAAACACCATTCCGTGCTTGAGGTCCGGATTCCGGTCCCACACCGGGTCCTGTATCGCGTCGCGCACCAGCAGCAGGCGACGGTCGCGCATCACGGCGTCGCAATACAAACCCGTATCGAGCGTGAAAGAATCGTCGACTTCGTAAGGATTCCCCGGATTTCCGCTCGTAACGAACACCCGGTGGTCCGGTGGATCCCGTTGCATGATAAGCCCGGCAGGGACATCGAGCAGACGAGCGAGAATGTCTACGATTCGCTGCCACTTGAGCAGCATGTCATCCGGTATCGGAGGCTTTTCCTGCACCCTGGGATTTCCGGAGCCCGACCGGTGTCATGGCATCTGGCAGGACCGTGGCGTATTGCCGGTGAATCGATCCACGGCGCTCCTGACCTTGCCCGACGTCGGAAAAGGTGTCAACTACGGCCGGCCTCAATTGCGGCTGCCGAAAGCACGCCTGACGTTGCGGCAGGCGGGATATTCCCGACGGGTCTCGACGAGCGCCATGTTCACCAGCTTCTTCCTCGAACTCCGCAAGGCCAATCTGCCGGTCAGCATGAAGGAGTACCTGCTGCTGCTCGAAGCGGTGAAGCAGGGGCTGGCCGACTACCGGGTCGACGATTTCTACTATCTGTCCCGCTCGGCGCTGGTGAAGGACGAGCGCAATCTCGACAAGTTCGACCGGGTATTCGGCCATGTCTTCAAGGGGCTGGAGATGCTGTCCGAGCTGTTCGATCCGGCCAACATCCCGGAAGACTGGCTGCGCAAGATGGCCGAGCTTCACCTGACCGAGGAGGAGAAGGCCGAGATCGAGGCCATGGGCGGCTGGGAAAAGCTCATGGAGGAGCTGAAGAAGCGCCTCGAAGAGCAGAAAGGCCGGCACCAGGGCGGTAACAAGTGGATCGGCACGGCCGGCAAGAGCCCCTACGGCGCCTACGGCTACAATCCCGAAGGCGTGCGCATCGGCCAGGACGGCAACCGCAACTTCTCGGCCGTCAAGGTCTGGGACAAGCGCGAGTTCCGCAATCTGGACGATTCGATCGAGCTCGGCACGCGCAACATCAAGATTGCCCTGCGCAAGCTGCGCCGCTTCGCCCGCGAAGGGGCGGCCGACGAGCTCGACCTGCCGGACACCATCCACTCCACCGCCAGGCAGGGCTGGCTCGACATCAAGATGGTGCCGGAGCGGCACAACGCCGTGAAGGTGCTGATCTTCTTCGACGTCGGCGGCTCGATGAGCCCGCACGTCAAGGTGTGCGAGGAGCTGTTCTCGGCCTGCAAGACCGAGTTCAAGCACCTGCAATACTATTACTTCCACAACTGCCTGTACGACTACGTCTGGGAGGACAACCGCCGGCGCAACAGCGACCCGATGCAGACCTGGGACATGCTCCACACCTACGGCAGCGACTACAAGGTGATCTTCGTCGGCGACGCCTCCATGAGCCCCTACGAGATCGCCATGCCGGGCGGCTCGGTCGAATACTGGAACGAGGAGGCCGGCGAGGTCTGGCTCAACCGGATTACCCAGACCTTCACCCATTGCGTCTGGCTCAACCCGGTGCCCCGGCGGCACTGGCAGTACACCCCCTCGATCGGCATGATCGGCGATATCTTCGAGCGCCGCATGTTCGAACTGACCCTCCAGGGTCTCGACGACGCGATCAAGGAACTGAGCCACTAGGGGCGGGCGGTCGTCGGCGCGTCCCGTGTCCGAAGACGCCGCCATCTACGAGGTCTTCGGGCCGTTGCCGCAGGGTGCGCCGGGCATCGACACGTCGACGCTGCGCGCGCTG
The DNA here is from genome assembly GCA_028819475.1 of Rhodospirillaceae bacterium. Taxonomy (NCBI): domain Bacteria; kingdom Pseudomonadati; phylum Pseudomonadota; class Alphaproteobacteria; order Rhodospirillales; family Rhodospirillaceae; species Rhodospirillaceae bacterium. Next base: position 86,109 of record JAPPLJ010000001.1, on the reverse strand, counting down.
GACGCGGTGCTGGGCCGCGATGCCGTCAGGCAGGTGCTCGATCTCGGAGCGGGGCGCGGCCGCACGACCTTCGCCCTGGCGCAGGCGCTCCCGCACGCGCAGGTCACGGCGGTCGAGATCCACGCGCCCTTCGCCGGGCGGATCGCCGAACGCGCCCGCGAGGCGGGCCTTGCGGACCGCGTCGATGTGCTGTGCGGGGACATGGCGAAGATCGAGGTCGCCGCGGGGAGTATCGACCTGATCTGGGCCGAGGGCTCCATCTACGTCGTGGGCATGGAACGGGCCTTCGCCCTGTGGCGCCCCTGGCTTCGTCCGAGCGGCTGCGTCGCCTTCAGCGACGCCGTCCGGTGGACCAGCGATCTCTCGAAAGAGGCTCGCGCATTCTGGGCGGCGGAATATCCGGACATGACGTCCGAAGCCGCGATCCGGTCTCGCGCCGAGGCTGCCGGCTATCGGGTCGTCACCGGCTTTCGGATGCCGAAGGCGGCGCATGACGCCTACTACGTCCCGCTGGCGGCGCGCGCAGCCGAACTTGCGGGATGTGCCGATACCGGCGTCCAGCAAGTCCTTGCGGGTCTTCGAAGGGAAATCGACGTCGTCCGGCGCTTTTCCGATGAAGCGGGCTACACCTTCTTCGTCCTTCAGCGCAGCGACGGCTGAGCCCTGACCGCCGGCGGCACGGAATCCGCGACCGCAAGAAGCAGGACAGGGGGAGCGGCAACCCGAGGACCGGCGAGACGGCGGCGGCGGGCGTGCGGCGGGCCGCTCGACAACCGTGTGCCGAGTGCCTTCCTCGCGGCCGCTGCCGCCATGCGCGGGCCCGCCGTCGCGACCCGGAATGCGAGCGAGTTCCGCAACACCGGGGTGGGGCCGTCGATCCTTGGGCTGCGGAAGCGCGTTGGACCTCCTTCCCGACACGGTACATCGCCGCAGCGGATTTACATTCGCACAATTGAATATATAAAACGCTGCCATGAACATCCGCTTTCTCACCGGCCGGTTTGCTGTCGCCGACGGCGCGCCGGATGCCGCTCAAATCGCCGAATTCAAGACGCAGGGCTTCGGCGCCGTCGTCAGCCTGCGCATGGCCGGGGAGCGCGGCGAAATTCTGCCGCCGGAGAGCGAAGGCGCCGCGGTCGAGGCGGCCGGCATGGCGTGGCTGCACTTTCCCCTGGCGCCGCCCCAGGTCGGCGATGTCGAGAAGACCGACGACCTCAGCCGGCGGATGCAGGAGCTGCCGGCGCCCATCCTGATCCATTGCGCGTCGGGCGCCCGGGCCGCCGCCATGACGCTGGCGGTCTGCACGATCGGCGAGCGATGGGAGCCGGATGAGGCGGCGCGAAAGGCGGACGAAGCCGGGATCGCGATAGCGCCGGAACTCGCTCCGAAAGTGGCGGCATACGTCCAGGCGAAACGGGCCTGAATTCGTACCGGAGCCGTGCGCCTGCCGAATGGCGAATATGCGGCGCCTGTTGCGAAATTCGGGCCTTCACACCACATCATATTGTTGTAACCGGCCCCGCCGCATGCTAAATTTTGTGGTGTTTTCCGCTCCCGACCCGCTTCGCCGTTCGGTAGTCCCGACACAGCACCCAGCATTGCCGGTTTTCCGCGGTTTCAACCGCCGGAATCCGCTGCAGTACCCTTCGATCTAGCGAGTTCGAACCGCCTTGGCCGAGCCGACGACGCCCGAACGCGACATCGCGCCCATTTCCATCGAAGAGGAGATGAAGCGCTCCTATCTCGATTACGCCATGAGCGTGATCGTGGCCCGGGCGATTCCGGACGTGCGCGACGGCCTCAAGCCGGTCCACCGGCGCATTCTCTACGCCATGCGCGAGGGCGGCTACACCAGCGACAAGCCGTACCGCAAGTCTGCCCTGATCGTCGGCGACGTGATGGGCAAATACCATCCCCACGGCGACCAGGCGATCTACGACGCGCTGGTGCGCATGGCGCAGCCCTTCTCCATGCGCCTGCCGCTGATCGACGGCCAGGGCAATTTCGGCTCGATGGACAGCGATCCCCCGGCGGCCATGCGCTACACCGAGGCGCGGCTCGCGAAGGCGGCGGAGTCGCTGCTCGACGACATCGACCGCAACACGGTCGATTTCCAGGACAATTACGACGAATCCCGGCGCGAGCCGATCGTCCTGCCTGCGCGCTATCCCAACCTGCTGGTCAACGGCGCCGGCGGCATCGCGGTCGGCATGGCGACCAACATTCCGCCGCACAATCTGGGCGAGGTGATCGACGCCTGCTTGGCGCTGATCGGCGATCCCGACGCCGCGCTCGAAGATATCATGGAGCTGCTGCCGGGACCGGATTTCCCGACCGGCGCCCTGGTCATGGGCCGGGCCGGCATCCACGAGGCCTACCGCACCGGCCGCGGCGCCGTCGTCATGCGCGCGCGCCACAAGGTCGAGCCCGGCCGCAACGGGCGCGAGAACCTGGTGTTCACCGAAGTTCCCTACCAGGTGAACAAGGAGAGGGTGCTGGAGAAGATCGGCGATCTCGCCCGCTCCAAGCAGATCGAAGGTATCGCCGGCGCCAACGACGAATCCGACCGGGAAGGCGTGCGCCTGGTGGTCGAGGTCAAGCGCGACGCCGATCCGGAGGTGGTGCTGAACCAGCTCTTCCGCTTCACCCAGCTCCAGACCAGCTTCGGCGTCAACATGCTGGCCCTGAACGGCGGCCGGCCGGAGCAGATGGGGCTCCTGGAGGTGCTCAGGGCCTTCCTGGCCTTCCGCGAGCAGATCATCGTCCGGCGCACCGCGTTCCTGCTCGAGGAAGCGCGCGGCAAGGCGCACACGCTGGCCGGCCTTGCCGTCGCGGTCGCCAATATCGACGAGGTCGTGGCGCTGATCCGCCACGCTCCGGACGCCGCCGCCGCGCGGGAACAGTTGATGGAGCGGGCCTGGCCGGCGGCCGACGTCGCGCCGCTGATCGCGCTGATCGCGGAGCCCGGCCGCCTGGTCGGCGAAGACGGCGGCTACCGGCTCTCCGAAGCGCAGGCGCGCGCCATCCTCGATCTGCGGCTGCATCGCCTCACGGGCCTCGAGCGCGACAAGATCGGCGCGGACCTCCGGCAGATTGTCGAGGAAATCCGCGACTATCTCGATATCCTCGGTTCGCGCATCCGGGTTCTCGAAATCCTGCGCGAGGAACTCGGGGAAATGCGGGAAACCTATGCCGATCCGCGCCGCACCGCGATCGAGGACGGGGATTTCGACCAGGATATCGAAGACCTGATCCAGCGCGAGGACATGGTCCTCACCTTCACCCACGGCGGCTATATCAAGCGCGTGCCGCTCGCCACCTACCGGGCGCAGAGGCGCGGCGGCAAGGGCCGCGCCGGCATGAAGACCAAGGAAGAGGATTTCGTCGACCAAGTCTATGTCGTCAACACCCACACGCCGGTGCTGTTCTTCTCCTCGACCGGCATGGTCTACAAGCTCAAGGTCTACCGGCTGCCCCTCGGCACGCCCCAGGCGCGCGGCAAGGCCATGGTCAACATGCTGCCGCTCCAGCCGGGCGAAAACATTTCGATCATCCTGCCGTTGCCCGACGAATCGGAGTGGCCGGACCTCGACGTGATGTTCGCGACCAGCAGCGGCACGGTGCGGCGCAACTCGCTCGCCGATTTCGTCAATGTCCGGGCGAACGGCAAGATCGCCATGAAGCTGGATGAGGGCGAGACGCTGGTCGGGGTCGAAACCTGCGACGCCGGGCAGGACGTGCTGCTGGCCACCGCCGCCGGCCGGGCGATCCGTTTCCCGGTGGCCGACGTGCGACGCTTCCGGGGGCGGGATTCGCGTGGCGTGCGCGGAATCAGGCTGGCGGCGGGAGACCGGATCATCTCCCTGTCCATCCTGAATCATATCGATGCCGATACCGAAACCCGGGATGAGTATGTCCGCATCGCCAACGCGCATAAGCGGGCCGGCTCGCGGATCGAGCAGGGTGAAACTCCCAACCGGGAGGATGTCGAACTCGCGGCGCGGATCGTCGAAGCGCCATGGTCGGAGATGCACGCCGTCGAGGAATTTGTGCTGGCGGTCTCGGATGACGGTCTCGGCAAGCGCACCTCGGCCTATGAGTATCGCATCACCGGCCGCGGCGGCATCGGTATCGTCAACATGGATCTCGATCGCGACGGCAGCGAAGCCCGGGTTGTAGGCGCTTTCCCGGTGGAGAAAGAGGACGAACTGATCCTCGTGACCAATGGCGGACAGATCATCCGCGTCCCCGTGGACGGCATCGGTGTCGTCGGCCGCAAGACCCGTGGCGTCTACCTGTTCCGGTTGGACGACGACGAGCGGGTCGTCTCGGTCTCGCGCCTGCGCGATGCGAACGGCGCGGCGGAATCCCACCCGGAAGCCGGCCCGGAAGCTGGCTCCGCCTGAGACGAAGCGGCCTTCCCGCCGCGCCGGATTGGCCGTTGCATTCCCGGCCGCGTCCGCCTAGGCGTTTCGCCAGTCGCATCGCGAAGGGGGAGCGCATCCATGGCCGAGCGTATCGCAGTTTATCCGGGCACCTTCGACCCGATCACGAACGGGCATGTCGATATCATCCGGCGCGCCCTGCGGATCTGCGATCGCCTGATCGTCGCCGTGGCGGAAAACATCGGCAAGACTCCGCTGTTCACGCTCGACGAACGGCTGGCCCTGGTCGAACACGAACTCCGGATCGTCAACGGGGCGAACGACGGCGGCCAGGCGCAGGTCAAGGTTTTCGGCAATCTGCTGATGCATTTCGCGGAGGAAAACGACGCCGTGATGATTATCCGCGGCCTGCGGGCGGTCTCGGATTTCGACTACGAGTTCCAGATGGCGGGGATGAACGCCCGGCTCAATCCGGATGTCGAGATGGTCTACCTGATGGCGTCCGAGCAGCAGCAGTTCATCGCATCCCGGCTGGTCAAGGAAATCGCCTCGCTGGGCGGCGACATCGAGAGCTTCGTGCCGCCGAACACTGCAACGGCCCTGCGGGCTAAATTCTCCTGAATACGGGATTGCAGATCCGGGCCGGCGCCGGCTCCAGCGGGGTTGACGCCGCGGGGCGGCCGCGGCAGTCTTGGGCGAACTAAACAGGTACAAATCGGAAAGAGCCGGAATGAAACACCTGCCCCTGTTCGTTCTTCTGGCCGTCGCGCTCGCCGCCTGCGCGCCGCAGTCGCGGGTTCCGGAGATTTCGCGCAAGGCCGCGGAGGAAGAGGCCCGCAAACAGCGCGAAATCGTCGTCCTCGAACGCATGAAGGTGCAGGACCGCCTCCGCCGGGTCGATTTCGCCGTTCGCGCGGCCAACGTCGACCTCTGCAAGGAAAAGGCGCCGGCGGTCGGCTTCCTGACCATGGACCGGGACAGCGCGCCGCCGGAATACCGGGAGGCCTATGCCAGCCTCTACGGCGTTACGCGGCAGATGACCGTGATCTCGGTCTTCGGGGGCGGCCCCGCCGCGCGGGCGGAACTGGCTGTCGGCGACCGGATCGTCTCGGTGAACGGAGAGATCATAGGAGGCGGCAGTTCGGGGCGGTCCCGGGTCGCAAAGCTGATTGCGGAAGGCAACGGCAGGCCGCTCAGCCTGACGGTGCGGCGCGGCGGCAATCTGGTCCCTGTCGAACTGACGCCGGCGATGGTCTGCAACTATCCGACCTTCCTGCGCAACGACGACAGCGTGAACGCCTTTGCCGACGGCAGCCGGATCATCGTCACCTCGGGCCTGATGCGCTTTGCCGAAGCGGATGACGAACTTGCCTTCGTGATCGGGCACGAACTGGCCCACAACACGATGGGCCATATCGAAGCCAAGACCGGCAACATGATCCTCGGCGGCATTATCGGCGCGATCCTTACCGGGCTGAGCGGCGTCAACGTCATCGATCCGATGATGCAGCTTGGCGTGCTCGCCTTCAGCCAGGAATTCGAGGCCGAGGCCGATTATGTCGGCGTCTACTATGCGGCAAAAGCGGGCTACGACACCAAGAAAGCCGCCCATTTCTGGCGCCGGATGGCGGCGGCGCATCCCCGCGCGATCGGCCTCCAGGGCACGACCCACCCGTCGAGCGCCAAACGGTTCCTCGCCGTGGAAGCGGCGACCAGGGAAGTCGCCGGGAAGCGGGCGCGGGGAGAACCGCTGATTCCGTACATGAAATCCAGCAGGAAGCCGGCCTCGAAGCCGGCGGGGTCGGGCCCGACCCAATAGCCGTCCGGTGCGGATCCGGTATTACCCGGCCATCGTCAGCCCGCCGGACACGCTGATCGTCTGGCCCGTGATAAAGTCGGCGTCGCTGCTGGCCAGGAAGGCGACGATACCGGGATAGTCGTCCGGCTGGCCGAGACGGCGCATCGGAATGGCCCGTTCGAGGGCGACGACCAGCTTCTGCCCGGCTTCGTCGTCGCCGGCGAAAGTGCGGAACAGATTAGTGTCGGTCGGCCCCGGGCAGATGCAGTTCACCTGCACGTTGCGCCGGGCCAGTTCCCGCGCCAGCGTCTTGGAAAACGAGATGATGCCGCCCTTGCAGGCGGCGTAGACCGACTCGCCCGAAGAGCCGACCCGCGCGGCATCCGACGAAATGTTGATCACCTTGCCGGACCGGCGCTCGGCCATGCCGCGTACCGCGATATGGTGCAGGTTGAGCGGCCCGAAGAGGTTGATCTCGACGATCCTGCGCCACAGGGCGGTATCGGTGGCGAGGAACGGCATCGCGATGTCGATGCCGGCATTGTTGACGAGGATGTCGAGCGGGCCGGCAGCCGCTTCGAAGGCCGACACCGCGTCGGCGACCGCGTCATAGTCCGTGATGTCGGCCTCGAATGCCGTCGCCCGGCCGCCGTTTCCGGCGATCAGGTCCGCCGTCTCGCGCGCCGTCGGGCCGTCGCGGTCAAGGACGCCGACGGTTACCCCTTCCTCGCCGAGCCGCCGGCAGATTGCGCGGCCGATGCCGGCGCCGCCGCCGGTTACCAACGCATTTTTTCCGTCCAGGCCGCGCATGTCGTGCTCCCGTATCGCCGTGTTCCCGGCGGGCAACACTACTCCGGCCCGGCCCCGGACCGCCGCGCAAATGCCGCCGGCTTCCGGGCCATTTCGCCGCGCGCCGGCCTTGCGCCGCGTCTCAAGTGTCGGACAGGACGCAAAACCCTCGCCGACCCACCTTCCTTGCCGCCCCGGCCGACCGGAGGGAGAGCCGGGAACCAGAGTCGACCCGACGGGCCTGCACTTGTGGCCCTTGGGCCCCCGATCGTCGCTGCGCTCCGTCCGGCGCGGCATTGAGGGAAGATCGGGTTACACCGCCTCGACAAATCGTTTCTGGATCGCCCGGGCAATTCGCTTTAGTGAGCCCGGTTCGGCAACGCCGGCCGGAAAACGGAAGCGGTATCCGGCGCGTGTAAGGAGCGAAACGATGGACCAGTATCGGGTCGTGGTGATCGGCGGCGGGGTGGTCGGCGCCTCGGTCCTCTATCATCTGGCCAAGTATGGCTGGACCGACATTGCGCTGGTCGAGCGCTCGGTGCTCACCGCCGGGTCGTCCTGGCACGCCGCGGGCGGTATCCATGCGCTCAACGCCGACCCGAACATGGCGGCGCTCCAGGCCTACACCATCGACCTGCTGCGCGAGATCGGGCCGGAATCGGGCCAGGATATCGGCCTGCACATGACCGGGGGGATCACGGTCGCCTCGGCGCCGGCGCGCTGGGAATGGCTCCAGAGCACCTACCGCATCTTCCAGACCATCGGCATCGAGGACTGCCACCTGATGACGCCGGCGGAGATCAGGGAACGTTGCCCGATCATGGATGTCGACGGCGTGATCGGCGGACTTTGGGCCGACCGCGAAGGCTATGTCGACACCACCGGCACGGTCCACGCCTATGCCGGCGCGGCGCGCAAGCGGGGCGCGACGGTGATCGAGCACAACCGGGTCCTCGAACTGAGGCAGCGGCCGGACGGTTCCTGGGAGGTCGTGACCGAGAACGGCACGATCCTCGCCGAGCATGTCGTCAACGCCGCCGGCCTGTGGGCCAAGCAGGTCGGCCGCATGGTCGGCCTCGAACTGCCGGTGTCGCCGCTGGCCCACCACTATCTGGTGACGGAATCCATTCCGGAAATCGAGGCGCTCGATTTCGAAGTGCCGATGACGGTAGATCTGGAAGGCTTCACCTATCTGCGCCAGGACCAGAAGGGCGTCCTGGTCGGCATCTACGAGATCGACCACCAGCACTGGAATATCGACGGCGCGCCCTGGGACTACGGCTTCGACCTGATCCAGGAGGATACCGACCGGATCGCCCGCGAGCTGGAAATGGCGTTCACGCGCTATCCGGTCTTGCAGGAGGTGGGCGTCAAGAACTGGGTGAACGGCGCCTTCACCTTCTCGCCCGACGGCAATCCGCTGGTCGGACCGGTGCGCGGGTTGCCGAACTACTGGCTGGCCTGCGGGGTGATGGCGGGCTTCCTGCAGGGTGGCGGCGTCGCCAAGACGCTCGCCGAATGGATGATCCACGGCGAGCCCGAGGCCGACGCCTGGCCGATGGACATTGCGCGCTACGGGCCGTTCGCCTCGAACCGCGAATATATCCGCCAGACGACCGGCCAGTTCTATTCCCGCCGCTTCGTGATGACCTACCCGAACGAGCAGCTTCCGGCAGGCCGGCCGCTCAACAAGGCGCCGGCTCACGATGCGATGAAGGCGGCGGGCGCGCTGTGGGGGGTAAGCTGGGGTCTGGAGGTGCCGCTGGTGTTTGCGCCTGAGGGTTTCGAGGAGACGCCGACGCTCAAGCGGTCGAACGCCTTCGGGCTGGTCGGCGAGGAATGCCGTGCCGTGCGCGAGGGTGTCGGGCTGCTCGATATCACCGGCTTCTCCCGCTACGAGGTCACGGGCCGGGACGCCGAGGCCTGGCTCGACCGAACCATGGCGGGACGCTTGCCGAAACCGGGCCGGGTGCGCCTGTCGCCGATGCTGGCGCCGGACGGCCGCCTGAAGGGCGACCTCACGATCCTGAACTGGGGCGACGGTTCCTGGTGGATCATGGGCTCCTACTATCTGCGCGAATGGCATATGCGCTGGTTCCACGACCGGCTCGACCCGACGCGCGACGGCGACGTGCAGGTGCGCGATATCTCCGACGCCACCGTCGGCTTTTCGCTGTCCGGCCCGAAATCCCGCGACGTGCTGGCCGCGCTGACCCATGAGGATGTGAGCCACGAGGCCCTGCCGTTCATGAGTTGCCGCCTCATGGATGTCGGGCTGGTCCGCGCCCGGGTCGGCCGGCTCTCGGTCGCGGGCGAACTGGGCTACGAGATCAACTGCCCGGCGGCGGCGCATGTCACCCTGCGCGAAATGCTGCTGGAAGCCGGCAAGGCGGCCGGAATCCGCGAATACGGCTACTACGCCCTCAATTCATTGCGCCTGGAGAAAAGCTTCGGCATATGGTCGGCCGAATTCACCCAGGGCTATACGCCGGGCATGACCGGCCTCGACCGCTGGATCGCCTTCGGCAAGGGCGACTTCGTCGGCCGGGAAGCCGCCCTGGCGGAGCGCGAGAAGAATACCGCGCCCCAGCGGCTGGTGACGCTGGAGGTCGACTCGCCCGATGCCGACGCGTCCGGGTTCGAACCGGTCTGGCTCCGCGGCCGGCGGGTCGGATTCATCACCTCCGGCGGCTACGGCCATATCGTCGGCAAGAGCCTCGCGATGGCCCTGGTCGAACCGGAGTTCGCCGAACCCGGCACGGTGCTTCGGACCCATATCGTCGGCGTGGAGCGCGAAGCGGCCGTGATTCCGGCCTCGCCGTACGATCCCCCGGGCGAAAAGATGCGGATGTAGCGAGCGGTTCGGCCGGCCCGTGCAGCGGATTTCCGCTGTTTGCCGAATCGGTTTTGCTGTTATTGAACGCGAAGCGGCCCGCCGCGGCTTCCGGGAGAATCGAGATCGTTTCGGACCGTAAACCCGATACAGTGATCGACGGCCTGCAATATTGCCGGTGGTCGGAAAGGATATTCCGCCAGTTGCGCTCCGGCGGCGTAGACGCGGTCCACACGACCGTCGTCTATCACGAGGGCTATTGCGGCGCGCTCGGCCGGCTCGACGAATGGTCGGTCCTGTTCGACCGCTTCGGCGACCATGTCCTGCCGGGGCGGACGGCGGCCGACATCCGGGAGGCGCAGGCGGCGGGCAAGACGGCCGTTTTCTTCGGCATGCAGAATTGCACGCCCGTCGAGGACGATCTGGCCCGGATCGAAGACCTCCACGGCCGCGGCGTCCGGTTCATGCAACTCTCCTACAATGCGAAATGCTCGCTGGCGACCGGATGGGTCGAAGAAGCGGCGGACGAGGGCGTCACGCCGAAAGGGCGGGAGGCGATTGCGGAAATGAACCGGGTCGGCATGGTCGTCGACATGTCCCACTCGGCCGAACGGTCCACACTGGAGGCCATCGAACTGTCGGCCCGGCCGATCGTCGTGTCCCATGCCAACCCGCGGACGTGGCGGGACACCGGGCGCAACAAGTCGGAGACCGTGCTGAAGGCGCTGGCCGAAAGCGGCGGGCTGCTGGGCTTCAGCCTGTACCCCCATCACATGAAGGACGGACCGGCCACGACCCTGCGGAGCTTTTGCGACATGGCCGCCCGCACCGCCGACCTGATGGGTGCGGACCGGATCGGGATCGGTTCCGATCTGTGCCAGGACCAGCCGGATTCGATCGTCCGCTGGATGCGCAGCGGCGTATGGGAGGACGCGAACACGCCGCCGCCGGAAAGCGTACGGCAGGTCCGCTTTCCCGAGATGCCGTCCTGGTTCCGCTCGAACGAGGATTTCCCCGGCATCGCCCGCGCATTGCGCGATACGGGCTTCTCGGCGGAGGAGACCGCGGGGATCATGGGCAACAACTGGTTCCGTTTCATGGAGCGCGCCTTCGAACCGCAGGCGGCCTGAATTGGGCGCATCCGGCGACTTCCTTGCGGTTCCCGACGGCCGGACGGGGCGCACCCTGCGCCTACGGCCGCCGGAAACGGTCATGCGTCTCGCCCGCCTCGGCGCCTTTCACCAGACGCGGCTGAGTTTCCTCAGGGCGACGCTGCGGCATGTATGGTCCGCCGGCTTCCGGTTCGCGTACGACCGCTGGGACATCGGCGACGACGGAACCGGTGTCGCCGTCTATGCGGCTGCAGGACCGGAACACACCTACTCGCTGGTCTGTTTGGCCCACGACCTCGATCCTGCGATGCGCACCGACCGCGTGATCGCCGAAGCCTGGGACGCCACCTACGTCCTTTACGACGGCATTCCCGACGACAGCGAAATCGAACGCCTGCGCGCCAATACGCCGAAGCAGGAGGCCGGACGCTACCGCCACACCGATCTGATCCTGTCCCGCACCAACAAGAGTGCGCGTCTTTTCGACTACGTCGTCGGTTGCCTGGCCGAAGGCCGGCAGCCCGAAGCGGCGCGGCTTGAGGATGTCGGTTATGTCATGCGGACGACGGCGGTGTACGGCAACGGCAAGTTCGGCATTGCCGACCGGCATCGCTATGCCGGCCGGGCCGGGTTCGGCGGCCCATTCCGCATGGAAATGCTCACGGTCTGGATGATCCGCCAGTTTGTCGCCGATCTCGTCGATCACATGGCGCGGGTCACGGGCGGCTCCGGCGCCGCGCCGCTCGACAGGGCGCTCCGGCGCCGGCTGGGAATCGGCAATTCGACCGGCCTCGGTCTCGGGCCGTTCATCGTCAACCATCCCGCCCTGTTCGCCCGCTGGATCGAATGCCGTGAGACGGCGCTCGCGCGGGTTTGCGCACAGGAAAGCGCGCCTTCGGAAATCTGGGCCGTGTTCCGGCAGTGGATCGGGCGCGCCAGGGCCGATGTCGCGGCGTGGATCGTGTCGGACGAAGTGCAGGCGGAAAAGATTGCCCGGCTGGCGGGCGACATCGATCGGCTGGAGGCGTTTTCCGCCGGTTTCGGGCCGGAAACCGCCAGGCCCTGGGCCAGGATCCGCGACTGGGCGGCCGACCGGCTGTCGCTCGAAGGCCAGGAACTCACCGTTTCGCTGCTCATCGAGCCGTATGGCGGTCTGGTCGACGACCTGGCCGACCGGATGGCGATCGACGAACGGGAAATGGCGCCGGCCGGCCTGCCCGGAAGCGTCGGCGAAATTCTCGGGGCTGTCGAGGACCGGTACGGCTGGGCGCTGGAGCCCGACTATGCGACGCCGGAGGCGCAGGGGCGCTTCTGGTACGTCTCGGCGAACAAGCTGGAGCCGCGGCTCGGCGAACGGTGGGAGGAGGCGGGCGCAGACCTGGAACTTCCGCTCGCGACCGGCCGCGACATTGCGGCGTGCCGCGCCGATTTGCGCAAGGCGGCGCGGGAAGATTGTCTTGCGGATTTCCTGCTGCGCCACCCGGAGCATCGCCATGTCGTCCGCCGGCTTTGCGATCCGGACCTCGGACCGTATGGCCAAATTCGCGACAACCTGGTCGGCGCCGATCTGCTGCCGCTCAACCTGCTGCGCTGCAAGCTGGCGTTTTTCGGCGCCACGCATTTCGATCCGAAATCGGATCGCTGGCTGCGCATCAATATGTTCTGCCATGCGCCCTATCCGGACGAAACGGAAAGCCAGCAGCCGGACGACTGGATTTTTCCCCGGGGCGACGCCCAGGCCGATGCTCTGCTCCCTTAACGAAATTCAGGCGCTGGCGACGAAGGCGGCCCGCGGCGCCGGGCTGCCCTGGGGCGTGGCCGACGAAGCCGGCCGCGCGGCGCGCTGGCTGGAGGCGCGCGGCCTTGCCGGCTTGTCGGCCCTGGACGGGGCGCTCGATCGCTTGTCCGCGCCGGACTGGCGGCGCCGCTTCCCGATCCCCGACGGCGCCGTGTGGCGCGCGGACTGCGGCGAGATCGACGGGCTGTTTGCCGGGATCGCGCTGGCGGATCGGGCCGGCAGGCCGATTCCGCGTGCCGGCGCCGGCGCACTGGTCCTCTCTACAGTCCGCTGGCCGCTGCTGACGATGCCCTTTCTTGCAGCCGTCGCCGCGGCTCTCGGGGAGCGGCTGGCGGTTTCGCCCGGGCCGGATACGCCCGCGATCGAGGTCGGGCCTCATGTCATCTCCGAAACCTGCCGCACCATTGAGGGGTTGCCGCTGGCGACATCCGTCCGGGTCGAAAGGGTGGAAGGCAGCACCGCGCTGCAAGGCGCCGCGCGGCTTGACGGCAGCATCCCGATCGACAAAGAGGTCTATGCCCGCCTAGATCGCCGCGCTGGGCGGACGTATGTGGCCGAAAGCGCCGAATCGCAAACGCGCGGCGCGGGCGGCGGCGATCTGATCGAAACCGACTGAGCATTTGACGGGAGAGACGATGGCTACCGCCGAAACCGTTGCCATGACCCTTGGCGAGATCGAAGATCTGGCCTATCGCGCGCTTCTGAAGGCCGGAACCGGGACGGCGAATGCCCGCGCTGTCGCCCGGTCCTCGGCGGCGGCCCACGCCGACGGCGTCGCCTCGCACGGACTGCCTTATGTGCCGATCTATTGCGAGCACGTCCGGTGCGGCAGGGTGAAGGGCGCTGCGGCGCCGGTCGTCAGCCAGCCCAGGCCGGCAGCGCTGGTGGCGGACGCCGGCAACGGTTTTGCCCATCCCGCGATCGATGCCGGATTCGAACGGCTGGTTCCGCTGGCAAGGGAACAGGGGATCGCCTGCCTTGCGATCCGCAATTCCTACAATTGCGGTGTCCTGGGCTGGCATTCCTTCAGGCTCGCGCAGCAGGGGCTTCTGGCGATCGGTTTTACGAATTCGCCGGCGGCCATTGCTCCGGCGGGCGGGGCTCGCAAGGTGGTCGGCACCAACCCCTTCACGGTCGCGGCGCCGGACGGCGAGGGCGAGGCGCATGTCCTGATCGACCAGAGCGCCAGCGTCATCGCGCGCAGCGAGGTCATGCAATGTGCGCGCCGGGGCGAGGCCATTCCCGAAGGCTGGGGCCTGGACGCCGAAGGCAATCCGACGACCGACCCCGAGGCCGCCCTGGCCGGCTCGATGCTGCCGAGCGGCGGCTACAAGGGCTTCGGCGTCGGACTCATGGTCGAGTTGTTCGCCGCCGCCGCAGCCGGCGCCACCCTGGGCATCCACGCCAGCCCGTTTACCGGGACCGTCGGCGGGCCGCCGGCCACCGGCCAGTTTTTCATTGCGGTCGATGCCGAGGCGACGTCCGGCGGCGCGTTTGCCGGGCGGGTGGCGGAACTGGTCGCCGCCATCGCAGAACAGCCGGGCGCCCGCGTGCATGGCGCCGGCCGCAGGGCGGCGCGGGCCAGGGCGGCGGCCGGCCCGATCGACGTCGACGCCGCCATCGTCGAGAAGGTGCGAACGCTGGCGGCCTGAATCGTCATTCGTCAACGGAAGGACCGGACATGACAGGCGGGTCCAGCATCCGCGACGTCGCCATGAAAGGCGCCGGCTACTATTCAAGGTCGACCGCCGGCGCGAAAGACGTCATCGACGGTGCGGCCCCGCTGGTTCTCGACGCCGCAAATTCGCTGCCGATCCCGGAAGACGGCCGTCCGATAACGGTGGCGGACATTGGTTGCGCTGACGGCGGCACCTCGATGGAAATGATCGGCAAGGTGCTGGCGGCCCTGCGCCGGCGGGCGCCGGGGCATCCGATCCAGATGGTCTACACCGATCTGCCGCGCAACGATTTCAGCCAGCTGTTTCAGAACGTTCACGGGCTGAGCGATCTGGCGAGCCCGTTTCCGGATATGCCGGACGTTTACTGCTTTGCGAGCGGTACTTCGTTTCACAAGGGCATATTCCCGCCCGGCAGCCTGCATCTCGGATTTTCGGCCACGGCGTCGCACTATATCAGCGAGAAACCCTGCGCGATTCCCGATCACGTCCACATGGTCGGCGCCACCGGCCCGGTGCGCGCAGCCTACGAAGCGCAGGGCGCGCGCGACTGGGAGGCCATGCTGCTCCAGCGCGCCCGGGAACTCGTTCCCGGCGGTCGTCTGGCCCTGTTCAATTTCGGTATCGACGAGGCAGGCCGCTATCTCGGCCATACCGGCGGCGTCAGCATGTTCGACACGTTCAACGACCTGTGGCGCGATCTGGCTGAGCGCGGCGCGATCGCGCCCGAAGAATATCGCGATACGAATTTCGCCCAGTGCTATCGCACCGTCGATCAGTTCTGCGCCCCGCTGACCGACCGTGAAAATGCGGTGTACCGGGCCGGTCTGCGCCTCAAACATGTCGAGACCCGGGTCGTCCGCTGCCCCTATGAACGCGATTTCTCCGATCACGGCGACGCCGGCAAATTCGCCGCCGAATATATACCGACCCTGCGGTCGTGGAGCGAGCACACGTTCGTTGCCGGCCTGTCGCCGGCCCGCCCCGCTGCGGAGCGGCAGGCTATCGTCGACCGGTTTTACGACAATTACGAGAACCGGGTCCGCGAAAACCCGGACGGCCACGCCATGGACTATGTCCACATCTATCTGGTGTGCGAAAAGGTATGACGGTTCGGGCGCGGCCGGCGCGCCGAATACCGGCCTGAATTTCTCACCGGACCGGCGGCGCCGGCGGGCGGCGGCATATTCGGAAATTTGAACATTTCGCGCGGCGGGTTATGTTGTGCAGCGGTCTCGGCCGGGCGGTGCGTCCCGGTGCGCGACCGAGCGGTGTGCCTGAATCCGTCCGAAAGCGAGAACTGCCGGGGAGCCATTGCGTGGCCATCGACACGATCGATACCGAGGCGATGGCGCGCAGTGCCGAAGAGGCGGCGCGGTTCCTGAAGACGATCGGTAATCCGAAACGGATGCTGATCCTCTGCTATCTGGTGAACTGCGAACGCAACGTCATGGAGCTGGAGCAGCTTCTCGACGTGCGGCAGTCCAGCATTTCCCAGGAACTGGCCCAGCTGCGCCGCAGCGGCATGGTCGCGACGCGGCGCCGGCGCAGGAATGTCTACTACCGGATCAGCGATCCAAAGGTCGAGGCGATCATCGGCGCGGTCCACAAGGCCTTTTGCTCAACCTAGAAGATTTCCCGACCGGATATGATCGCACGGGAGGCCTTCTCCGGCCGCAAGGCGCAGCCTGACGTCGCGGGCGGAATGTGACGCCTGCCCTGGCCGAAACGATGGCCGCCTGGGACGGCAAGTCCGCCGCCGCATTGCAGTCGGCCTACGAGCGCCATCATGCCGAAGAGGGTTTCGTCGCGACGATCCTCGAGCATCTCGCAGAGGTCAAATCGCAACGGGCGGCGACCTGGCTGCTCAAGAAACACCTTGAATCCGGCAATACCCTGAGCGCTGCCGAGTGCCGTGCGCTTGTCGGCGGGCTTTCCCTTCAGGAGCACTGGGAGAGCAAACTGCATATGCTCCAGTGCATCCCCTGGCTGAATATCGCGGAGGAGGATTGCGCCGCTCTGGAGGGGTTTCTGGAGGCCGGTGTCAGGAGCGACAGGAAATTCGTCAGGGCCTGGGCCTACGACGGTTTCAACGAACTGTCGCTTCGCTTCCCGCGATATCGGAAAATGACGGACCGCATGCTCGCCCGGGCGAGCGAATCGGAAGCGGCGTCGGTCCGGGCAAGAATTCGCAAACTCCTGAAGACTCGCTGAATTTTTCGCCGAATCGAATTCTGGCGGCGCTGGCGCTGAAGCCGGTTCGAGAGCAGCGCCCCGTCGGACGAAGCGCGGCGGAGGAAGGTGCCGCCCGGAAATTCGGCTTTTTTCCGCTGCCGCCATGACGAAATCGCTTCCAACATCGGCGCACGCGGCATAGCATAGAGGTACCGCGCCGGGACGCCGGCTGTTCCGGTTCGACGAAAACGATGGAGGAAGCGCATGAAACTGGGATATGGCCCGGCCGCAGCCGGGCTTGTTTCCGCGGCGCTGATCGCCGTTGCGCCGGTTGGCGCTCAGGCGGAATCGTCCGGCCGCAACCTTGCCCTGTCCTGCTACAGTTGCCACGGCCCGGCAGGCAAGAGTCCGGATTCGATTCCGGCGATTGCGGGCAAGAGCAAGGCGTTTATCGTCCAGGAAATGATCGGTTTCCGCGACGGCAAGCGGAAATCCACGGTGATGCAGCGGATAGCCAAGGGCTACAGCGATGCGGAAATCCGTTCGCTTGCCGGTTATCTTGCCGGCGTGAAATAGGAGTTCGCGACATGAGCAGACTGACACGACGCGAATTTACCGCTGCAGCGGGCGCTTCGGCGGCGGCTTTCGCCGCCCCTGCGGTGGCCCAGGGGAAGGGGGGCCGGATCGTTGTGGTCGGCGGCGGCTTCGGCGGCGCGAGCGCGGCGAAATACGCCAAGATGTTCGGCGGCGACGCCGTCGAGGTGACGCTGATCGAGCCAAACAAGACCTTCTACACCTGCCCGTTCAGCAACCTCGTTCTGGGCGGCCTGCGCGACATCGGGTCGATCGGGCACGGCTTCGACGCCATGGCGAAGCGCGGCGTCAAGGTGGTCCACGATTCGGTGACCGGGGTCGATCACGCCAAGAAAACGGTGACGACTGCCGGCGGCGCCTCGATCGGCTGGGACAAGCTGATCCTGTCGCCGGGCATCGATTTCCAGTGGGGCAAGATCAAGGGCTATGACGCGGCGGCGGCCGAGAAGATGCCACACGCCTGGAAAGCCGGTCCGCAGACCGTCGTGCTGCGCAAGCAGCTCGAGGCGATGGATGACGGCGGCGTCGTCGTCCTGGCACCGCCGGGCAACCCGTTCCGCTGCCCGCCCGGGCCGTACGAGCGGGCCAGCATGATCGCCCATTACCTCAAGACCAAGAAGCCGAAGTCCAAGGTCCTGATCGTCGATTCCAAGGACAAGTTCTCCAAGATGCCCCTGTTCATGGAGGGCTGGAAGAAGGTCTACGGGCCGATGATCGAATGGATCCCGCAGAAGAAGGACGGCCCGGTGACCGAGGTCGATGTCGCCAACAACACGGTCATCACCGAGTTCGGCGCCAAGCACAAGGGCGCGGTGGTCAACCTGATCCCGCCCCAGAAAGCGGGCAACGTGGCCGATATCGCCGGCGTGACCAACAAGTCCGGCTGGGCGCCGGTCGACCGGCGGACCTTCGCATCGACCATGCAGAAGGACGTCCATGTGATCGGCGACGCTTCGATCGCCTCGCCGATGCCGAAGTCCGGCTTCTCGGCGAGCAGCCAGGGCAAGGTGGTGGCCGCCGCGGCGGTCGATGCGCTGGCCGGCAAGAACCCGGCCGACCCGTCCTTCGCCAACACATGCTACAGCCTTGTGGCGCCGGAATACGGCATCTCGGTCGCCAAGGTCTATGCCTGGCAGGGCGGCAAGCTGGTCGGCGTCAAGGGCTCCGGCGGCGTCAGCCCGAAGGGCGCGGCCGCCAGCTTTCGCGCCGAGGAAGCCCGGTACGCCAGCGGCTGGTACGCCAGCATCGCGGCGGACATCTGGGGATAGTCCGGCACGTCGATCCGGTATCGGCGAACGCAGAAAAAGGGGCCGCCCGGTTCGGGCGGCCCTTCTCTTTTCGGGAGCCCGGTCGGCGGACGTGTGACAGGGCCGATGCGCCGGCATCAGGAGATTTGCCGCATGGCGCGGTCGGCCGTTGCTCTCCGGGTGCCGCTGGCCTAGGTCTTGCTGCGTCAACTCCTCACGCGGATTTGCGGCAACCGGGCTCTCCGGTCCTGTCGATCCGGTGTCCGGACCGAAGCGCCAGACAAGCGCCGGGGTCCGGATGAACGTCCGCGGCGGTCGAACCGGTAAAGGAAATTGCCATGGCGATGCCAAGCTTCACCATGCGCCAGCTGCTCGAGGCTGGCGTCCATTTCGGACACAATACGCGCCGCTGGAACCCGAAGATGGAGCCCTACATCTTCGGCGCGCGCAACAATGTCCACATCATCGATCTTCAGCAGACCGTGCCGATGCTCCAGCGCGCGATGAACGCGCTGAGGGATGTCGCAACGGCCGGCGGGCGCGTGCTGTTCGTCGGCACGAAACGCCAGGCCTCGCGCATGATCGCCCAGTCTGCCGAGCGGTGCGGCCAGTTCTACGTCGACCACCGCTGGCTCGGCGGCATGCTGACCAACTGGGCGACCATCCAGCGCTCGATCGCACGCCTGAAGGCCCTCGACGCCCAGCTTGGCAACGAGGAAGAGACCCAGGGCCTGACCAAGAAGGAACTGCTCCAGCTGACCCGGGAGCGCGACAAGCTGGAGAAGGCGCTGGGCGGCATCAAGGAAATGTCTGCGGTGCCGGATATCATCGTCGTCATCGATACCAACAAGGAGGCGATCGCGGTCGCCGAGGCGAACAAGCTGAAGATCCCGGTGATCGCGGTGATCGACAGCAACAGCGATCCCAAGGGCATCGACTTTCCGGTGCCCGGCAACGACGATTCGCTGCGCGCCATCGAAATTTACCTGGAACTGTTCTGGGGCGCGGTGCTGGACGGTCTCGCGCAGGAAGTGGCGCTGTCCGGCGGCGATCTGGGCGAGGCGGAAGCACCGGTGCCCGAGGAGTTGCCCGAGGCGGCAGACGGCGAGGCCGGAGCGGCCGAAGCGACTGCCGACCCGGTTGCGGACCCGGCCGACGCCGCCGAAACGCCAGCCGAAACGCCGGCCGAAACGCCGGCCGAATCCGATAGCCCGGCTGGGGAAACTGCCTCGGAACCGGCTCCCGAATCGGAATCGGAAGCCGCCCCGGAACCGGTTCCTGAATCGGAATCGGAAACCGCCGCGGAAACAGTCGAAGAAAAAGCCGCCGGCTGATCGACCCGGCGCAGGCGTCCGCGATGCGGTTCGCGACTTGCCGCGGCCGGTGCAATCGGCTCCAGGCATGCCAGACAATACGAGGATGAGATGGCTCAGATCAGTGCGTCCATGGTGAAGGAACTGCGCGGGCGCACTGGCGCCGGCATGCTGGACTGCAAGAAGGCTTTGGTCGAATCCGAAGGCGATATCGAGGCCGCCGGCGAGTGGCTGCGCAAGAAGGGCCTGGCGGCGGCGGCGAAGAAATCCGGCCGGGTGACCGCGGAAGGCCTTGTCGGGCTGCGGACGGACGGCGCGCGCGGGGCGTTGGTCGAAGTCAATGCAGAAACGGATTTTGTGGCGCGCAACGAACATTTCCAGGCTTTCGTCGGCGCCGCTGCCGATGTCGCGCTCGGCGTCGGCGGCGACATGGCCGCGCTGAAGGCGGCCGAGTATCCGGACGGCGCCCGTACGGTCGAGGGCGAACTCACGAATCTGATCGCGACTGTCGGCGAGAACATGACCCTGCGCCGTTCGGTCGGCCTGAGCGTCGAAGAAGGCGTCGTTGCCTCCTATATGCACAATTCGGCGGCGCCCGGTCTCGGCAAGATCGGCGTGCTGGTCGGCATGAAGTCCGCCGCGGAGCCCGAAGCGCTGCAGCAGCTCGGCAAGCAGGTCGCCATGCATGTGGCGGCGAGCAGCCCCCGGGCGGTAACTGCCGAAGACCTCGACGCCGGGACGGTCGAGAAGGAGCGCGAAATCCTTCGGGAACAGGCCGCCGGCAGCGGCAAGCCGCCGGAGATCGTCGAGAAGATGATCGAAGGCCGGCTGCGCAAGTTCTACGAAGACGTCGTCCTCATGAACCAGACCTGGGTGATCGACGGCGAATCGAAGGTATCGAAAGTCATCGATACCGCCGCGAAGGAGCTCGGAGCCCCGATTGAGATTGCCGGTTTCGTGCGTTATCAGCTTGGCGAAGGGATCGAACGCAAGGACGGCGATTTTGCCGCCGAAGTTGCGCAGCTCGCCGGCTGATCCCGCCGTTTCGGCACAGGCATCGGCGCCGGTATCGATTCAGGTATCGACGTGGGGAGGCGACCGCCCTTGAAGGACGAACCCAAATACAGGCGCGTCCTTCTGAAACTGTCGGGCGAGGCGCTGATGGGCGGGCGGAGTTTCGGGCTTGACCCCGAGACGCTGGAGCGCATCGCGACGGAGGTGAAATCGATCCACGACATCGGGATCGAAGTCTGCCTGGTGGTCGGCGGCGGCAACATTTTCCGGGGAATTCAGTCGGCCGCGCATGCCATAGACCGGGCGACCGGCGATTATATGGGCATGCTGGCGACGGTGATGAACTCGCTGGCGATCCAGGGCGCGCTGGAGCAGGTCGGCGTCGATACCCGGGTTCAATCCGCGATTCCGATGTCGACCGTCTCGGAACCCTATATCCGCCGCCGTGCCGTTAGGCATCTCGAGAAGGGGAGGGTGGTGATCTTCGCCGCCGGAACCGGCAATCCCTTCTTCACGACGGACACCGCGGCCGCCCTGCGCGCTTCGGAAATGAATTGCGACGCCCTTTTCAAGGGGACCAAGGTGGACGGAGTCTACAGCGACGATCCGGTCGCCAATCCGGCGGCGGAGCGCTACGAAACCCTCACCTTCACGGAGGCGTTAAACCAAAATCTGAAAATCATGGACGCGACCGCCATCGCGCTGGCGCGGGAGAACGGCATCCCGATCATCGTTTTCTCGATTCAGTCGCCCGGTTCGATCGCCGAAGTCGCCCATGGCCGGGGCGCCTTTACCCTGATTACCGAATAAGGCATTTCCCGCTTCGAACATTCTGTTAAAAAAGTAGGAACAAGTGGCGCGCGAGGAGAAGCGCCGGCCGCGTGCAGCATTGCCGCCACTCGACGAAACGGAGCGAGAGGCCGAACCATGAAGGATCCCGTTCTGAAAGATATCAAACGCCGGATGGACGGGGCGATGGATTCCCTACGCGGCGATCTTTCGGGGTTGCGAACCGGGCGGGCGTCGACCGGCCTGCTCGAGCCGATAACCGTGGAGGCCTACGGCACGCAAATGCCGTTGAACCAGGTCGGCAACATTTCGGCGCCGGAGCCGCGCCTGCTGACGGTCCAGGTGTGGGACACCAACCTTGTCGGCGCCGTCGAAAAGGCGATCCGTGCGTCCGATCTTGGCCTCAATCCGCAAACCGAGGGGCAGGTGTTGCGGGTGCCGCTGCCCGACCTGACCGAAGAGCGCCGCAAGGAACTCGTCAAGGTGGCGGGCAACTATGCCGAACAGGCGCGGGTCGCGGTGCGCAACGTCCGCCGCGACGGTATGGACCGCCTTAAAAAAGCCGAGAAGGCCGGCGAGATTTCGCAGGACGAACATCGCGCCCGGGCCGACGATATCCAGAAGGCCACCGACGCGCATATCGAGGATATCGACATGTTGCTCGCCCAGAAGCGTGGCGAGATCATGCAGGTCTAGAGTCATCCGGAGATGGATGCCGTTTCACCCTGCGCGATCGTACAGACCCCGCCGCGCCACATTGCGATCATCATGGATGGCAACGGCCGGTGGGCGAAGGCGCGCGGCCTGCCGCGCACTGCCGGCCACCGACGCGGCGTGGAGGCCGTGCGCCGGACCGTCAAGGCCGCGATTGCGGACGGCATACGCTATCTGACGCTCTACGGTTTTTCTTCCGAGAACTGGAACCGCCCGGCCTCGGAAGTCCGGGAGCTGATGGAACTGCTGCGGTATTATCTGCATAGCGAAATCGCCGAGTTGCACGAACAGGGCGTCCGACTCCGCTTCATCGGCGACAGGCCGAGGCTGCCGGCCGATATCATCGCACAGATCGACCATGCCGAGCGGCGCACGGCCGGCAATACGGTCTTCACGCTGGTCATCGCTCTCAGCTACGGCGGCCGGGACGAAATTCTGGCCGCGGCACGGCGGATGGCCGCAAGGGCAGCGCAGGGTGATCTCGATCCCGATGCGATCGGGCAGGAGGAATTTTCCCGCCACCTGCTGACCGGCGATATCCCGGATCCCGACCTGGTCATACGAACCAGCGGCGAGCAAAGGCTGAGCAACTTCCTGCTGTGGCAGTCGGCCTATGCCGAACTGGTCTTCACGAAATGTCTGTGGCCGGATTTCGACGCCGAGACCCTGCGCGCCGCGGTCTCGGAATATTGTCAGCGGGAGCGCCGTTTTGGCGCGGTCGGCTGACCGGACAATCGCGCCGGAGCCGGCCATCGCTTCCCCGGCAACGGCGGGCGCGGCGGATGGATCGGGCAAAATTCTGATCAGATTGCTGTCCGCGACAGTCCTGACGGCTCTCGTGGCCGGCAGCCTGTATTTCGGCTGGCCGTTTTTCCACCTGTTGATTTTCGGCGCCGCGGGGTTGATGGCCTGGGAGTGGGCGGCGCTGTGCAGCCGGGGCAGGGTTGCGGGCGGCGGCTATGCGTTGATTGCCGTTTGCCTCGCTATCGTCGGGCTGGCCTCGTTCGCCATGTCCGGCGAGGCATCGCTGGTTCTGATCCTCGGAGCGCCTGCGATAGCAGTTTTGGCCCGTACGGACCGCATGTCGGATGCGGTGTGGCTCGGCGCCGGCGTGCTCTATGTCGGCGGCGCAGCCTGGGGTGCAATCGCCCTGTTCGACATGTACCGGGACGGCGCATGGGCCGTCGCCTGGATCTTCTGGGTTGTTGCGTTGACCGATATTGGCGCATTCCTGACCGGCCGGGCCGTCGGCGGCAGCAGGCTTGCGCCCCGGTTGAGTCCGAACAAGACCTGGTCGGGCTTCTTCGGCGGACTGGCGTTTGCCGCCGTTGCCGGGCTGCTGTTCGCCCTCGCCGCCGACCGTCCAGCGGCAGGCTTCCATGTCGCCGCCGCCCTGGTCGTGAGCCTGGTGGCGCAGGGCGGCGACCTGTTCGAATCGGTGTTGAAGCGCCGCTACGGCGCCAAGGATTCCGGAAAATCGGTCCCGGGGCACGGCGGGTTGCTCGACAGGGTCGACGGCGTCGTTCCCGTTATGATCCTGGTCGCGGTGCTGGCGTCGCTGCGTGGCGGCGTGGAAACGCCATGGCTCTAGGCGGACCCGATCCGGCGGCGCGGCGATCCGGGCGGATCCGTACGGAATCCGCCGCCGATGCGCCGCCCCGGCGCCTCACGATCCTTGGCGCGACCGGCTCGATCGGCCGAAGCACGCTCGATTTGGTTGCTCGCGAGCCCGACCGGTTTGCGGTCGAGGCGCTGACCGCCCATCGCAACGTCGCGCTCCTGATCGAGCAGGCGCGGGAAACCGGCGCGCGTCTGGCCGCAATCGGGGACCCGGCGCTCTACGGCGCGTTGAAGGAAGGGCTTGCCGGAACCGGCGTCGAGGCGGCTGCCGGGCCGGAGGCAGTTGCAGACGCCGCCAGCCGCCCGGCCGACTGGGTGATGGCCGGCATTGTCGGCGCCGCCGGCCTCGAGCCGACGCTGCGTGCGGTGCGGCAAGGGACGGTCGTTGCGTTGGCCAACAAGGAGAGCCTGGTCTGTGCCGGGGATTTCGTCCAGGCGGAAGTGGAGCGCTGCGGCGCGACGCTGCTGCCGGTCGATTCCGAGCATAATGCCATCTTTCAGGTGTTCGATTTCGACCAGCCCGAGCGGGTGGCGCGCATCGTCCTGACGGCGTCGGGCGGCCCGTTCCTGAACTGGTCGCGCGAACGAATGGCCGCGGCGACGCCGGCCGAGGCCGTCGCCCACCCGAACTGGGACATGGGCGCCAAGATTTCCGTCGATTCGGCCACGTTGATGAACAAGGGCCTGGAAATTATCGAGGCGTGGCACCTGTTTCCCGTCGAAAAAGACCGGATCGCCGTTGTGGTGCATCCCGAATCGGTCGTCCATTCCATGGTCGATTATGTCGACGGGTCGACGCTCGCCCAGATGGGGACGCCCGACATGCGCACCCCGATCGCCTACACCCTGGCCTGGCCGGAACGGATGGTGGCGCCGTCCGCCCGGCTGGACCTGACGGAGACCGGGACGCTCACGTTCGAAGGACCGGATTTCGTGCGCTTTCCGGCTCTCAGGCTGGCGTTTGGCGCGCTCGATGCCGGCGGCGCCGCGCCCGCCGTGCTTAACGCCGCCAACGAGGTTGCGGTCGCAGCGTTTCTCGACGGAAGGATCCCTTTCCTCGACATTGCCGCGGTTGTCGAGGAGACCCTGGCGCGCGGGCCCCAGCACCCGATCGGGTCGATCGAGGATGTTCTTGATCTCGACCGGGCCGCCCGGCGGGTCGCACGCGCGTTGACGATCCAGTGAGCGGGCAGTGAGCGGGCTCGAATTCCGCTATTGCGAGGACCAGATTCCGAGAGGGCCGGGCGTATCGGCAAGGAGCTCCCGGCTATTGCGCGACGCGACATGCCGAGCGGAGAATTCGGTACGGCCGCGCCTATATCCGATCCGGACCATGAGCGGCGCCACCGCTCGGCTTGCTGCACCGGACTGAAGACCGATGGAATTCATCTCCGTCCTCTGGAACTACATTCTTCCGTTCCTGGTTCTCTTCACGCTGCTCGTCTTCGTGCACGAAATGGGGCACTATTCTGTAGCGCGCCGCAACGGCGTGCGTGTCGAGATTTTCTCGATCGGCTTCGGCCCCGAACTGTTCGGCCGGGACGACCGGTGGGGCACGCGCTGGAAATTCTGCGCGATCCCGCTCGGCGGCTACGTCAAGATGTTCGGCGACGCCGATGCGGCCAGCCGGCCGGGCGAGGCGGTGCAGCGGCTCACGCCCGAACAGCGCAAGGTGAGCTTCTACCACAAGAGCGTGGGGCAGCGCGCAGCCATCGTGTTCGCCGGCCCTGCCGTCAACTATCTGTTTGCGGTCCTGATCCTCGCGCTGCTGTTCATGACCGCCGGCCAGCGCCATACACCCGCCGTCGTGGGAGCGGTGATTCCCGGCGGAGCCGCCGAAAGCGCCGGCCTGCGCACCGGCGACACGATCGTGCAATTCGCCGGCCGGAACATCGATCGTTTCGAAGAGGTCGAACAGGTCGCTCTGTTGCACCCCGGACAGGCACTTCGGATTGTCGTCAGGCGCGACAACGCCGAGCGCGCGTTCCGGCTGACGCCGGAACCGCGCACCGTGCGTGACAAGCACGGCAATACCGAGGTCTACGGTGTGCTCGGCGCCGTGCGGATGGTCGCGCCGGTCGTCGGGCGGGTTCTGGAGAATTCGGCCGCCGCCGAGGCCGGGCTTATGAACGGTGACCGGATCGTCGCAATCGACGGGCGGCCGGTATCGACCTTCCAGGAAGTCCGCACAGTCGTGATGGCCGGGCCGGAAAAGCGGCTGAGATTGCGGATTCTGCGCGACGGCCGTTCCCTCGGTCTGACGGTCGTGCCGAAAGTTTATTCGTACAGGGACGGTGCCGGCGTCGCGCGGACGGTCGGGCGGATCGGAATCGGGGTCGCGCCGCCGCCGATGAAACGTCACGGTCCGCTTGCCGCGCTCTGGGCGGCCGTGGGCGAGACCTGGTCGCTGACTGTCATATCCGCCACGGCCATCGGGCAGATGTTCGCCGGCAAGCGGGAGCTCAGGGATATCGGCGGTCCGCTGCGCATCGCAGAAATGTCCGGCGACATGGCGCAGATCGGAATTTATGCATTCGTCTGGTTCATGGCGGCGATTTCGCTTTCCCTGTGCCTGATCAATCTTCTGCCGGTGCCGATGCTCGACGGCGGCCATCTTCTGTATTACGGGATCGAAGCAATTCGCGGTAAACCATTGGGCGAGAAGGCTCAGGAATTTGGTTTCCGAATAGGCATGGCTTTGGTATTAGGGCTCATGGTCGTCGTTACGTGGAACGATCTGCTCCGACTGTTCGGAGCGCACGGTTCGTAATCCTGTCGAGTAGTGCGATCGCCGGCGATGGAATCGGCGGTCGCGTTGACTTGTGGCTGAAAGGATCTGGCGTGCGAATATTGACGGTGTTGCTACTGGGCGTAGCGCTGCTTGCCGGAATCGCACAAGCGACGGCCGTCAGCCCTGCAACCGCCCAGGCGCGCGGCGGAACGATCCGGAACATAATTGTCGAGGGGACGCGGCGCATCGATCCCCAGTCGGTGGCCGGCTATCTGACGATCAAGCGCGGCGAACCGTTCGATAGTGCAAAGATCGATGCCTCGCTGAAATCGTTATTCGCGAGCGGCCTGTTCCGCGATGTGTCGATCCGCCGCCGCGGCCCGGACCTCGTCGTCCGCGTTGTCGAAAGCCCGATTGTCAACCGGGTGGCTTTCGAGGGTAACTCCAAGCTCGACAATGAGGATCTGAACGCTGCCGCCAACATCAGCCCGCGCAGCGTCTATTCCCGCGCCAGGGTCGAAGAAGCGATCCGGAATATGCTGGTCGCCTATCGGGCCGCGGGCCGGTATGCGGCAACCATAACGCCGAAGGTCATTGCGCGCTCACAGAACCGCGTCGACGTCGTATTCGAGATCGAGGAAGGGGCCAAGACCCTGGTCCGTCGGATCACCTTTATCGGTAACAGAAACTATTCCGACGGGTCGCTGCGCGATGCGATTGTCACCAAGGAAACGGCATTCTGGCGTTTTCTCGGCCGCTCGGACATTTACGACCCCGGAAAGCTTGAGGCGGACAAGGAACTTCTGCGTCGATACTATTTGGAGCGCGGTTTCGCCGAATTTCAGGTTTTATCTGCGGTCGCCGAACTGGCTCCTGACCGGGAAGGTTTCTTTATCACCATAACTGTCAGCGAAGGTCCTCGCTACCGGTTCGGCAAGCTGGTGGTGGATTCCCGGCTCCCGCGGATCGAATCGAAAGCGCTGACTGCCGCCGTCAAGGCGCAAACCGGCGATCGGTATGACGCCGGGAAAATCGATCGTTCGGTCGTTGCCCTTACCAATGTTGCAGGCACTCACGGCTATGCGTTTGCCAGGGTGAACCCGCAGGTCAAGCTGAACCGCGACAAAGCGACGGCAGACGTTACCTTCACGATCGACAGAGGGCAGCGGATATTTATCGAGCGGATCGAGATTCTGGGGAATGTCCGGACCCGGGATTCGGTGGTTCGGCGAGAGATCCTCGTTTCCGAAGGCGACGCGTTCAATACGACCAAGATCAGCCAGTCGCGGCGGCGTTTGGTCAACACCGGCTATTTCGAATCCGTCAATATCGAGCGGAGGGAAGGCACGACACCGGACAGGGTACGCCTGGTCATTGTCGTCGTCGAACGCGCTACAGGCCAGCTGTCGCTGGGCGGCGGATTTTCCACGCGTGACGGACCGCTGGGCAATATCGGCATACAGGAATCCAATTTTCTCGGACGAGGCTACGATGTGCGCTTGTCGGGCCAACTGTCTCTGAGAGCTTCGCAGATCGACGCCAGCTTTACCGATAAGCATTTCCTGGGGCGCGACGTTTCCTTCGGCGTGGACCTGTTCCGGACCAAACGCGGATTTCAGAGCAGTTTCTCGGAATCTTCGGATTTCCAGATAGAACGGCTGGGCGGCCGGGTCCGGTTCGGTTTTCCGCTGGCTGAAGACGTCCGCCAGGGGGCGTTCTACGAACTGACGAACCGTCGAGTGACAGATGTTGCGGAGGAACGCTCCGAATTCCTTCGAAACGACACGGGCGCTTCGACGAAGTCGGCTGTCGGCACCAACATCGTTTGGGATACCCGCGACAACCGCTTCGAAGCGACGGACGGCTTCGTTCTGGGCGGCGGTACGACGATCGCCGGTCTCGGAGGATCGGAGAGTTTCTACAAACTCACGGCCGAGGCCGGCTATTGGCAATCGTTGACACCGGGCCTGGTGCTGGCGTTGCTCGGCGAGGCGGGCCATGTCGGCGGGATCGGTCAGGACGTCAAGCTGGGCGAACGCTTTTTCCTTGGAGGCGATACGCTCCGCGGCTTTGA
Organism: Rhodospirillaceae bacterium; assembly: GCA_028819475.1. NCBI lineage: Bacteria > Pseudomonadati > Pseudomonadota > Alphaproteobacteria > Rhodospirillales > Rhodospirillaceae > Rhodospirillaceae bacterium. Next base: position 57,447 of record JAPPLJ010000001.1, on the reverse strand, counting down.
ATACGGGGGAGTCGGCCCGCGCGATAGGGCGACCAGCGATTCGCTGGGTGGCAATAACTACTGGCTGCTGACCGCCGAATTGAGTTTTCCGCTCGGCTTGCCGAAGGAACTGGGTATCAAGGGGCGGTTGTTCACCGATACCGGCAGCGCTTTCGGCATCGACGCGAGTGGGTCGAATCTGATCGACAACGGGACACCGCGTGTTTCCGCAGGCGCCGGCCTTTCCTGGCGTTCGCCGCTCGGGCCGCTCCGGTTCGACTTCGGTTTTCCGCTGGCGCGTCAACCCCATGATCGCGCCCGCCTGTTCAACTTCCGCTTCGGAACCAGGTTCTAGATCATGAAAGTTTGCGGATTGCTGAGTTTGGCCGCGGCGATCGCCTTGGGCACCGTTTCCGCATCGCAGGCGCAGACGAAGGCGCCAGCGATCAGAATCGGAATTGTCGATGTGCAACAGGTGCAGCGCGATTCGCGCGCGATGATCGGCATCCGGAAAGCGCTGGAGGCATTGCGCACCAAGTACAACAAGAATTTCGAATCCACCGAAAAGGAAATGCAGGCGGAATACGACCGGTTGCGCAAGGACAAGGAAATGTCGCGCGGGGAGTATGAGCGGCGTGTTCGCGCGCTTCAAGCCGAACTGGTGAAGCTGCGGCGCCAGAGCCGGGCGCGGAACGATGCATTGGGTCAGGCCTTCCAGCAGGCGTTTGCCAAATTCCGGCAGGAAGTGGTTCTGGTGGTGAAGGCAATGGCGGTCGAGGACGGCCTGACGCTGATTCTGAACCAGGTCGCGCTCATTCACGCCACCCCGCAATTCAACATCACGGAAAAGGTCGTCGCCCGCCTGAACAAGCGCCTGCCGAAACTGGCCCTGAACTTCAAGGACCCGGTCGGCAATGCCAGGAAAGAAGTGAAAAAGCGGCGCGAAAAGGCGAAGAAGAAACAATAACCGCCGCCGCTCTTCGGCAAGCGTCCGCGATCTGAATGGTTCGCATGGCGGTCGCGGCGAACCGGTAAATGACAGTGTCCGACGAAACGCCTCCCTCGACCCTGGACATACAGCGCATCCTGGAGGTGCTGCCGCACCGCTATCCGTTCCTGATGGTTGACCGGATGGAAGATGTGGTCCGCGGCGAAAGCGCGGTCGGGATCAAGAATGTGTCGGTCAACGAGCCGTACTTCCAGGGGCATTTTCCAGGCTCTCCCGTAATGCCGGGCGTGTTGGTGATCGAGGCGATGGCGCAGACCGCCGGGATCCTGGTCATCGAAACGCTGGGGCCGGAAATGGAAGGCAAGCTGGTCTATTTCATGTCGATCGAGAATGCGCGCTTCAGAAAGCCGGTCCGTCCCGGCGACCGGATGCGCATCCAGGTGGTCAAGCGCCATGCGCGGAAGCTGGTCTGGAAGTTCGACGGCGTGTGCAGGGTCGACGGCGAAGTGGTCGCCGAAGCGACCTACACCGCCATGATCGTCGATAAAGTGAGTTGAGTGGCGGCGCCGGCATGTCAGGAATTCACCCGACCGCCATTGTCGATCGATCGGCCACACTGGGGGACGCCGTTCGCATAGGTCCCTACGCCACGATCGGAGCCCATGTCGTTCTCGCGGACGGTTGCACGGTGATGCAGCACGCCGTGGTCGAAGGCCATACCAGCGTCGGCGCCGGCACGATCATCTACCCGCATGCCTGTGTGGGTTTGCCGCCTCAGGACGTAAGTTATCGAGGCGAACCGACCCGCCTCGTGGTCGGCAGGAACACCGTGATTCGCGAACACGCCACGCTGCATACAGGAACGGCGAAGGGCCATGGCGTCACGACGGTCGGCGACAACTGCCTCTTCATGGTGAACACCCATGTCGCGCACGATTGCACCATAGGCGACAACGTGATCCTGGCGAACAATGCCGTAATGGGAGGACACGTCACCATCGGCGACTACGCCATTCTCGGCGGCAACTCGGCGATCCAGCAGTTCGCCAGGGTTGGCCGGCATGCCATGATGGGCGGGATGTCGGCCTCCGAAGCCGATATCATTCCCTACGGCCTGGTGATCGGCGTGCGCGAGGGCCTTTCGGGCCTGAACCTTATCGGTTTGCGCCGCCGCGGCTATACGCGCGACCAGATCCACGAGTTGCGCCGCGCCTACAGATTGCTGTTCGCCGCCGAAGGCACGCTGACCGAGCGCACCAACGATGTCGCCGAAATGTTCAACGGCAGCGCTGCGGTTCGGGAAATCGTCGATTTCATCCGTGCCGATCCGGCACGGCCGATCTGCCAGCCGCCGGCGACCAGTGGCTGAGACGGCGGCCGGAACGCTCGCCATCATCGCCGGCGGCGGCGAAATCCCTGCGCTGGCCATTGAAGCCTGCGAAGAGGCGGACCGGCCCTATTTCGTCTTTGCGCTGAAGGGGCACGCCGACCATCCTGCCGTTTTCGCCGCGCCGCACGAGGTTATACGGATCGGCGCCGCCGGGCGCTTTGAAAACCGGGCGCGCGAGCTGGGCATCAGGGACATCGTCATGGTCGGTCGGGTTCGCCGCCCGGCTCTCAGGGAAATCCGGCCGGATGCCAAGGCGGCGGCATTCCTGGCGCGCGTCGCGGTCAAGTCGCTGGGCGACGACGGATTGCTCCGCGCGGTCGCCGGGGAGCTGGAACGCTTCGGTTTCAGGGTGGTTGCCATCCAGGATATCGTAACCGGCCTGCTGGCGCCGTCCGGTAACCTGAGCCGCGCGCGGCCGGATCGAGAGGCGCAACGCGATATCGCACACGGGGTCGGCATCGCCCGGTCCCTCGGCAAACTGGATGTCGGCCAGGCCGTTGTCGTACAGCAATCCCTGGTCCTGGGCGTGGAGGCCATCGAAGGCACGGATGCCCTGCTCGAACGCTGCGCAGCCCTCAAGCGCAGCGGACCGGGCGGTGTCCTGGTCAAGCTGCGGAAAACCGGTCAGGACCGGCGCATCGATCTGCCGACGATCGGCGCTGCGACAGTGGAAAAGGCGGCGGCGGCCGGCCTGCGCGGCATTGCAGTCGAGGCGGGCGCGACGCTTCTGGTCAACCGGGATGCCGTTATCGCGTCAGCGGACAAGGCCGGCCTCTTCCTGGTCGGTCTGGATCTGGATGGCAACGGAACGGATGCCGGGCACACCGTCTGATTCCGGCCGATCCGGCAGCCGCCGCCCGTTCGTCTACTTCATCGTGGGCGAACCGTCCGGCGACCAGATCGGGGGGCACCTGATCCGGGCGCTGCAGCGTCGGACAGGGGGCGAGGTCGATTTCGGCGGGATCGGCGGTCCGGCAATGGCCGCGGCCGGTCTCGAGAGCCTGTTTTCCATCGATCTGTTCTCGGTCATGGGCCTCGACTATGTGCCGCGCCTGCGCAGCATTCTCGGGCACATGAAGCAGCTTGAGCGCGACATCGCCCGCCGCCGGCCCGATTGCGTCGTCACGATCGACGCCCAGGCCCTGTCCGGCCATATGGGGCGGCGCCTCGCGCGGCGCGGCGAGACGCTGGTGCATTATGTGGCGCCGACGGTATGGGCGTGGCGCCCGGGGCGGGCCCGTGTGATCGCGCGGCGCCTGACGCATCTGCTGACGATATTCCCGTTCGAAGCGCCGTGGTTCGAACCGCATGGTTTGCCGGTCACGTTTGTCGGCCATCCCGCCGCCGAGCCGGATCCGCCCGATGCCGCCGCCGTAGCCCGGTTCCGGGATCGCTTCGCAGGCGAGGGCGGACGGCCGTTGCTGTGTCTGCTGCCCGGCAGCCGGCGCAAGGAGGTCGGCCGGCAATTGCCGCTGTACCGCGCCGCGATCCAGCGCCTCAAGAGCCAGGGCCTGGCGCCGGTTTGCCTGATGCCTACGGTGGCATCGGTTCGGGAACTGGCGTCGGCCCTGACGGCGGACTGGCCCGTACCGCTATTCCCGCTACCCGCCGACGATACGAGATACCTCGCCCTGGCTGCGGCCGACGCGGCGCTGGCGGCCTCCGGCACCGTTACGGTCGAACTGGCGCTCGCCGGCACGCCGGCCGTGGTGACCTACAAGCTGCCCCGGCTCGAAGGGCGGATCGCGGGTTTCCTCGTCAACACGCCGTATGTATCGGCGGTCAACGTCGCCGCCGGCGAGGAGATCATGCCGGAATGCCTGCTGGAGCGGTGCCGGCCGGAACCGGTCGCCGACGCGCTGGCGCCGCTGTTGCGCGATCCGGCGTTGCGCCGCGCCCAGGCGGAGCGTATTCGTGCTGTCGCCGAAACGCTGTCGGTGCCCGGCCGCAAGCCCAGCGACCTGGCCGCCGAAACGGTCCTGAACATCATCCGGGAAAAGAAGCGCGATGAATGACGGAAGGCCCGCTTTCCGCATGCTGCACACCATGCTGCGGGTGCGGGACCTGGAAGAGTCCATCGCGTTCTACACCGGACATCTCGGCATGTCGCTCCTGCGCAAGCGGGACTTCCCGGGCGGCCGGTTCACGCTCGCCTTTGTCGGCTACGGCGACCAGGCCGGCAACACCGTGCTGGAGTTGACGCACAACTGGGACCGGGAAGAGCCCTACGAAATCGGGACCGGCTATGGCCATATCGCGCTGGGCGTGCCGGATATCCACGGAACCTGCGCAAAGCTGGAAGCCGCCGGTATCACCGTCCTGCGTCCGCCGGGCCCGATGAAGCACAGCGCCATGGTCATCGCCTTCATCGAAGACCCGGACGGTTACAGGGTCGAACTGATCGAAACGTAGAGGCGCGGGAACCTTCGAAACGGGCGCGGCCCTGCCGAATGTCGGTATTCCTGACCTGGAATCCGGAATTCGCGGGCGTCCGGATCAGGTCATCGACTCGGACTTGATCGACCACGGCAACCAGAATTTCTGCACCTGTTGAACGATCTGGTAGAGCACCACGCTCATCAGCGCCAGCGCCACGACCGACGCGATTGCCTGAGCCAGATCGAAATTGGTGGTGGCGGACACGATCAGAAATCCGAGACCCTTTTGCGAGGTAATGAATTCGCCGACGACGGCGCCGATCACGGACAGGGTAATTCCGATCTTGAGACCACTGAATATGAAGGGCGCAGCGTGCGGCATGCGAATGGTGAGAAGTTCCGTCCCGAACGACGCACCCGTCGATTTGCTGAGGTCGAGAAATTCCTTCGGGGTGTCGAGAATGCCGGTCGCGGTGGCGACCATGATGGGGAAGAAACAGACCATCAAGGTGATTACCAGGCGCGATTCCAAGCCGGTTCCGAACATGACGACAATGATCGGCGCGACCGCGATCACCGGCACGGCATTGGCAAAAACCAGCAGCGGATAAAGCGCCTCGGAAACGGTCTTGTTGATCGAAAGGACGACCCCCAAGGGTATCGATATGGCCGTAGATAGCGCAAATCCCGAGAGAACGGTCACGAGCGTCGCCATGATGTGACGCGGCAGGACCGCCGCGATATCGACTGCAGCCGACCAGACGCGGCTGGGCGCCGGCAGGAGATAGGCGGGAATCTCCAAGGCGAACACCGCAAGTTCCCACAATGCCAGCATCGCGGCGAGGCTTGCGGTCGGCAACAGGATCAGGCGCAGTTTCATTCCTGTCCCCGGTCCCGTCCGTAGATCAGCTGCCGAATCCGGCCATCGAGCTCCCGAGCCCTGTCGAGCCGGAGCGATTCGAGGGTGCGCGGATGCGGCATGCCGGTTTCGAGTGTCTCGGCGATTCTTCCCGGCGAGGTCGCCATGACGACGATCTTCGACGACATCAGGACGGCCTCGGGAATGGAATGCGTTACGAAGATGATCGTCTTGCCGCTGTCGGCGTGGATACGGAGCAGTTCGAACTGCAATTCCTCGCGCGTCATGGCATCGAGCGCGCTGAACGGCTCGTCCATGACCAGGATTTCCGGATCGAGGATCAGCGAGCGGCAGATTGCGGCGCGCTGCTGCATCCCGCCGGACAGGCTGCTCGGCGGCTGGTCGGCGACCCGCGACAAGCCGACCATGTCCAGCAGGCGCAGGGCTTCGCCCCGTTTTTCCCGTGCCAGTCGTTGCGAGCGCACCCGTGCCGGGTAGACGACGTTTTCGAGTATCGACAGCCACGGCAGGAGCGTGGGCTGCTGAAAGACCATCCCGATCCGCTCGAACCCGGCGGCGATCGGGTCTCCGCTGACGCGGATGTCACCCCGGGTCGACGCGTCGAGGCCGGCAATCAGGCGCAGAAGCGTGGACTTTCCGCAGCCCGACGGGCCCAGCAGGAGGACGAATTCTCCCTGATCGATCGTCAGGTCGATATTGTCGAGGGCCACGAATGGTTCCGTGGCCCCCGTTTCGAATTCTTTCGCGACTTCGGAAACGACGACGTGCGCCCGGTCGACACTCGCCGTCATCCCGGATGTCCGAAGTCACTGAAGCCGGCACGGATCATTTGAACTTGTGCACGTAGGCGGCGCCGGCAGCGCCTTCCACCTTTTCGCCCTGCGCGGTCAGCGCCAGCTGGAACGTCCTGGCGACTTTGTCCATGTCCCATTCGAAACCGTGCGTCTTGTAGGTCCCGGCTCCGAAGGTCAGGATGATGCCGCCCCGGATGCTGGCGAGTTCCGCGCCTCGCTTTTTCGACGGAAACGCGGCAAGCAGCGCATCCGCCGCCGCGTCGGGATTGGCGCGGGCGGCCTCGTAGGCGCATTTCATGCCGGCCATCAGCCGTTTCGCCACCGCCGGGCGCTCCTTGAGGAACGTGTCGGTCGCGAAGATGACCGAGCCGTAGATCTTCAAATCCCTGCCGTAGTGGTAGAACGCAACCTCCTTGCCGGCGCTCTTGGAAACGGCTTTCAGAATTTGTGCGGTCGTCAGAAACGTGGTGAACGCCTCGACCTTTTCCCGCAGAAGCAGCCCGAGCAGCGCCGAGAAATCGGCCCGCTCAGCCTTCACTTTCTTGAAGTCCGCCCCGGCGAGTTGCATCGCGTACGGCAACATCTGGATGTTGGAATCGCCCGGACCGGCCGCCAGCTTCAGCCCTTCGAGATCCTTCAACGAGGCGATTTTGGTGGTTTTCAGCGACAGGATGCCGAACGGGTTGTCCATATAGACGGGAAAGATCGCTTTCACGCCGGCCTTGTTCTTGTGCGCGCCGATCATCACCGTTCCGAGATCGGCCATGCCGACGTCCGCGAGCCCGGACGCGACCTTCGCGACGGTATCGACGCCGCCCGAACCGCGCTGCAACGAGACCTCCAGCTTCCGGTCGCCGAAGCAGCCGTTCACTTTGCCGGCGTACCAGGCGGCGTGCCAGCCGCCGGGAATCCAGTCGAACATCACCTTGACGCTGTCGGCGGCAGATGACGGGGATGCCGCTGAAGCCGTAATCGCAGCGGCAACGAAGCCCATTTTCAATATCGCTAGCGGTTTCATGTCACTGTCCCTCCTTCTTCGATGACTGTCTCGACAAGCTGCATGCGCTGGTCCGAAGCGACGAGCCCCTTGTTGGTGAAGCCGTAGTCCGGAATATTTGGCAGCGAGAGAAAATTCATGTTGATCAGCGCCTTGTCGCCCAGGTCCGCGCCAAGGACATCGCCCAGCGCCTCCTCGAGCGACCTCAGGTCCGACGCCACCTCCTCGATGCTCGCTTCCGACATGAGCCCGGCGATGGGCAGCGCGAGTTCGGCGACGACCTCGCCGTCGCAGGCCAGAACGTATCCGCCGCCGATTTCCGCAAGGCGGTTTCCGGCCAGCGCCATGTCGCGGTGGTTGGCGCCGAGCAGCATCACATTATGCGCATCGTGGTTGACCGAACAGGCGATGGCGCCGCGCCGGAGCTTGAGGCTGGTCGCGAAGCCGCGCCCGATTTCGCCGCTCGCCTTGTGCCGCTCGACGACGGCGAGCGCGTTGATGCCGCATTCGGGCGCGGGAACGATGATCCCGTCTTCGACCGGAAGCTCGACCTCCCTCGCCGTTTTCCTGCCCTTGCCGGTGGGCGACGCGATGCAACGGACCATCGCCGAATCGGCGTTGCCCGGCGGCCGCAGCGAAAGATCGGCGGCCGTCAGCGGCTTTGCATAGCGGATCGTCGATTTTGTCCAATCGGGGTAGCGCGGGCTTTCGCCGGCCCCGCGATATTCTCCATCGGCATAGACGATCCGGCCGGCAATGATCGTGGCCGCGACGGAAACCGCCCGAAGGTCGTCGAGGAGAACGATATCGGCGACCTTGCCGGGACCGATGCTGCCATAGTCCCGGTCGACGCGAAGGCCCTGCGCAACGTTCAGGGTGGCGAACTGAAAGGCCTCGACCGGATCGAATCCGGCTTCGATCACGACCCGCAGGCGGTGGTCCAGATGACCTTCGTGGAGCAGATCGTGGGCGTGAATGTCGTCGGTGCAAAGCTGGAACAGCCTGGTGTCCAGCCTTTCCTCGGCCACGCGCCGGGCCAGTTCCGCCATATGCGCAGCATCGAGCCTTCGGGCCGGCCGCAACGCGAGGACCGACCGCATCCCGACGCGGGTATTTTCCACAATTTCGTCGACCGAACTCGCAACGTGCGAGTCTTCGGGGCCGGCGGCCACGAACGCCGACAGCGCCCGCCCGCTCAAGCCCGGCGACTGGCCGGAGATCGTGACGCCCAATTCATCGGCCAGTTCGAATTTTTCGAGCTGTTCCCGGTCCTGCCGCAGGACCAGATTCGGATTGATGTCCCCGGCGAGGCACAGGGCCTCCGGCCAGTCGAACATGGCGCGGGTGTCGGCGACGCTCAGCTCGCCGTTGGAGGTCTCCATCCATGCCGGCACCGCAGGGATTCGTCCGGGCACCCGCAACCTGACCCGCAGAGGCGCCGCGCTCGCTTCTTCGAACAGGGCTTTCATCCCGGGAAGCCCCAGCACGTTGCCGATTTCGTGCGGATCCGCTGCGACCATCGTGGTGCCGCGCGGAATCACGGCGCGGGCGTATTCAGCCACGGTGATCATGGAACTTTCGATATGGACGTGCGGATCGATGAAGCCTGGCGCCGCAAACCGGCCTTCGGCCTCGATGACATGCACGCTTCTGTCGTAAGTGCCGCCGGGGTCGAGGACGGCCGCGATTCGGCTGCCCTTGACCACGATGTCCGCGGGATGAAGCTCGCGGCTGATCACATTGACCAGCGTCGCCGACCGGATGACCAGGTCAGGGGGGTCAACACCCAACGCGACACCGATAAGGTCTCGCCGCTTCATTTCGCTGCGACCGAATTTGTCCATACAGGGCAGGGACGATCCTAAACCCCGTTGGAAGACCGTCAACGAATTAGCGATGCGCCTGCGTCAGGCGGCGGTTTCGGCAAATGCGGAGCCGGCTTCCGAACTGCCCGGACCCGTTGCGGCGGCGGCGGCGCGCTGCGTCGGCCTACCGTTCGTCCAGCGGCACGAAGGGCCGGCGGGCTTCGCCGGTGTAGAGCTGGCGCGGGCGGCCGATCTTCTGGACCGGGTCCTCGATCATTTCCTTCCACTGGGCGATCCAGCCGACCGTGCGGGCGAGCGCGAACAGCACGGTGAACATCGAGGTCGGGAAGCCCATCGCCTGCAGCAGGATGCCGGAATAGAAATCGACGTTCGGGAACAGCTTGCGTTGCTGGAAATACTCGTCTTCCCCGGCGATCCGCTCCAGTTCCAAAGCCAGTTCCAGCAGCGGCTCGTTGCGCACGCCCAGTTCGTCCAGCACCGAATCGGTGGATTGCTTGAGGACCGCGGCGCGCGGATCGTAATTCTTGTAGACCCGGTGGCCGAAGCCCATCAGGCGGAACGGGTCGTCCCTGTCCCGGGCCCGTTTCAGAAACTCCGGGATACGGTCCTTGCTGCCGATCTCCCGCAGCATGTTCAGCACCGCCTCGTTCGCGCCGCCATGGGCCGGGCCCCACAGGGACGCAATGCCCGCGGCGATGCAGGCGAACGGGTTGGCGCCCGAAGAACCGGCGAGGCGGACGGTCGAGGTCGAGGCGTTCTGTTCGTGATCGGCGTGCAGGATGAAGATGCGGTCCATCGCGCGGGCGAGCACCGGCGAAACCGGCCTGTCCTCGCACGGCACGTTGAAGGTCATGTGCAGGAAGTTTTCCGCGTAGCGCAGTTCGTTGCGCGGATACATGAAGGGCTGGCCGATCGAGTATTTGTAGGCCATGGCCGCGATGGTCGGAATCTTGGCGATCAGCCGGTGCGACGCGACCATGCGCTGGTACGGATCGTCGATGTCGGTGCTGTCGTGATAGAAGGCGGACATGGCGCCGACAACGCCGACCATGATCGCCATGGGATGCGCGTCGCGGCGGAAGCCGCTGAAAAAGGTCCGCATCTGTTCGTGGACCATCGTGTGCATGGAGATGGTCTGTTCGAAATCCTCCTTTTCCGCCTTGTCCGGCAGATGGCCGTAGAGCAGCAGGAAACAGACCTCGAGGAAATCGCTGTGCTCGGCCAGTTCCTCGATGGCGTAGCCGCGGTGCAGCAGCACGCCCTCGTCGCCGTCGATAAAGGTGATCTTGGATTCGCAACTGCCGGTGGCGGTGAAGCCCGGATCGTAAGTGAATATGCCCATATCGCTGTAAAGACGGCGGATGTCTGCGACCCGCGGGCCTTCCGTTCCCTGGCGCACCGGCAGCTCAAGCGTCTGTCCGGTCGCATTGTCGGTCACGGTAAGGGACTGCGTGGTAGCGCCGCCGGCGGTCTCGGACATATCGTTCATGGTGTTCCCGGCATAGGGTTCGCGGTCGTTCCCGATGCTGCCCCGACCGGCGTTCCGCATGTCCGTGCGCAGGGCGCGGACAGGGCCGTGGTGCAGCGCAGCATCAAGCGGAAAATAGGCCGTCGGGCCCGGTTGGGCAAATGCAACGTCGGGCAGGGAACCGCCGGGACGGCGACGGCGCGGTTCAACCGGCGGTCCGCCCGAGACCGTCGTCGATCCGGCCGAGGCTCTCCGCACGGCCGAGCACATCCAGAACCTCGAAAATTCCCGGCGAGACCGTGCTGCCGGTGAGCGCCGCGCGCAAGGGCTGGGCGAGGCTGCCCAGTTTTTCTCCGGCGGATTCGGCGGCGGCGCGGATGGCCGCTTCGGCACTTGCCGCGGACCAGTCGTCCAGCCCGGCGAGCGCCGCCCGGCCGAGCGCCAGCCGGGCCTTGCCGGCATCGTCCAGCAGTTTCGCCGCCTTGGCGTCCGGCTCCAGAGGCCGCGGCCGGCAGTAGAACAGGGCGGACTCCGCGAGGTCGGCCAGCGTCTTCGCCCGCGGTTTCAGCCCGGACAGGCCGGCGCGCAGCCGGGTGCGCTCCGTCTGCGAAAGCGGCGCGCCGAGCAGCCCGGCGACCAAGGGTTCGAGCGCGTCGGCGAGCGGGCCGTCAGCCGTCTCCCGAATGTAGTGGGCGCTGAGGCTGGTCAGCTTTGCGAGATCGAAGCGGGCCGGGGACCTGCCGACATCCTTGAGATCGAACCAGTCCGCCGCCTGCGCCATGGAGAAGATCTCGTCGTCGCCATGGCTCCAGCCGAGCCGGGCGAGATAGTTGCACATGGCTTCCGGCGGAAAGCCCATGTCGCGATAGGCCTCGATGCCCAGCGCGCCGTGCCGCTTGGACAGTTTGGCGCCGTCCGGCCCGTGGATGAGCGGAATATGCGCGAAGGCCGGAATATCCCAGCCCATGGCCCGGTAGATCAGCGCCTGGCGGAATGCGTTGGTCAGGTGATCGTCGCCGCGCACGATATGGGTGATAGCCATGTCATGGTCGTCGACGACGACGGACAGCATGTAGGTCGGCGTGCCGTCCGCGCGCAGCAGGACCATGTCGTCGAGCTGGTCGTTGCGCACCGTCACCCGGCCCTGGACCGCGTCGTCGATGACGGTCTCGCCGTCCAGCGGCGCTCTCAGGCGCACCACCGGCGCGACACCCTCCGGCGCCTCCGCCGGATCGCGGTCGCGCCAGGTGCCGTCATAGAGCCGCCCGCTGCCGCGTTTGCGCGCCGCCTCCCGCATCGCGGCCAGTTCGTCCGGGCTGCAATAGCAGCGATAGGCCCCGCCCGCATCGAGCAGTTCTTGCGCCACTGCGGCGTGCCGTTCGAGGCGGTCCGACTGGTAGGCCGGCGCGCCGTCCCATTCCAGGCCGAGCCAGCGCAGGCCGTCCAGGATGGCCCGTTTGGCAGCGTCGGTCGAGCGCGCGCGGTCGGTGTCTTCGATGCGCAGCAGGAATTGCCCGCCCTGCCGCCGCGCGTAAAGCCGGTTGAACAGGGCGGTCCGGGCGCCGCCAATATGGAGAAATCCCGTCGGCGAGGGGGCAAAACGGGTAACGACAGTCATCGGCGCTTCATGTAGATTTCGCGGCTACGGCCGGAGCGCCGCGCGTCGTACGGGCAGAGGCGTGGAAGCGGGCCGGACGGGTGGGTGCCATAGCACAGCCGCTGTCGCCATGCACGCACCCGGAAAACAAGAAGAATAGACGTTCAGAGGAGTGCGCCCGATCCCCGGCTGGATCGGCCAGATGGCAAGGATGCGGCGCTGCCTGCCGGAGGATGCGGGCGGCGTGTTCGGCCGTGCGGCAGGGCTGTTTGCCGGCGGGCTGGCGGCGCGACTGTCCGACGAACGGGAACGCTGGCTGCTCTGGTCTCCGGCCGCCGTCGGCCTCGGCGTTTTTCTCTACTTCTCCGGGACGGCCGAACCGGCCTTGTCGATGGCGCTCGCCCTGCCGGCAATTGCGGCCGTTGTGCTTGGGGCGGGATGGCGCCGGGAACTCCTGAGATTCCCGGCTTTCCTGCTTCTCCTCTGCGCGATCGGCTACGCAGCCGCCGCGGTGCGGACCTGGAGCGTCGAGGCGCCGGCGATCAGCCGCAAGATCGGTCCGGTGACCGTTACCGGCCGGGTGGTCGCCGTCGATCCGCTCCGCCACGGTGCGCGCGCGGTGCTGGACGATCTCGCGATCGGCAGGCTTGCCGCGGCCGAAACGCCGGAGCGGGTTCGCCTCACGGTTCGCCTCGGCTGGACCGGCCTGCGGCCCGGCCGGACCGTCATGCTGCGCGCCGTCCTGCTGCCGGTCCGGCCGCCGGTCGCCCCCGGCGCGGCGGATTTCCAGCGCCGGGCCTATTTTGAGCGCATAGGCGCCAGCGGTTTTGCGGTCACGGCGCCCGTTGCGGTCCGGGAAGCCCGCACCGGATGGCTCGATTCGCGGATCGAGCGTCTGCGGGATACCGCGATGCGGCGTATCGGGGCGGTTCTGTCCGGCGATGCCGGCGCGGTGGCGGCCGCCCTGCTGACCGGGCATCGCGGCGGCATTTCGCCCGAAACGATGACGGCGATCCGCAACGCCGGCCTGGCGCATCTGCTGGCGATTTCCGGATTGCATATCGGCATGATCGCCGGCATCGCCTTCTTCGCCCTGTGGTTCGGTCTGGCGCTGGTTCCCGGCGCGGCTCTGCGCTGGCCGACGCGAAAGATTGCCGCGATCGGCGCGCTGGCGGTCGCGGCGGGCTACCTGCTGCTGACCGGCGCGACGATTCCGACCCAGCGCGCTTTCCTGATGCTGGCGGTGGTGATGGCGGGCGTCCTGGTCGGCCGGGTCGCAATTTCGATGCGGCTTGTGGCGGCGGCGGCGACGGTCCTGCTTCTGCTGTCGCCGGAGAGCCTGCCCACGCCCAGTTTCCAGATGTCCTTCGCCGCGGTGGTTGCGCTGGTCGCGGCTTACGAGGCCTGGTCGATCTGGCGGATGAGAAACCGGACGCCGCGGCTGCCGCGGCCTGTGCGCGCCCTGGTCGGCATCGGTGCGGCCAGCCTGATCGCCGGCGCGGCGACCGGGCCGTTCGCCCTGTTCCATTTCCACCGGCTGGCGATGTATGGCCTGGCCGCCAACCTGGCCGCGGTGCCGATCGTTTCCTTCTTCGTCCTGCCGATGGGGCTGCTGGCCCTGTTCGCCATGCCGTTCGGGCTGGAAGCCGGGCCGCTCTGGCTGATGGCCCGGGGCATCGACCTGATGCTGTGGGTCGCCCACGGCGTTGCCGGCCTGCCCGGCGCGCTGGCGCTGGCGCCGGCGCCGCTGGCCTGGGGCATGGCGCTGATCGTCGCCGGCGGCCTCTGGCTTACGATCTGGCAGCGTCGCTGGCGGTTCGCCGGCGTTGCCGCCATTGCGGCCGGCCTCGCCAGCAGCCTCACCGTCGCCCCGCCCGATATCCTGGTCTCGCCGGAGGTGCAGCTCGTCGCGACCCGCACCGCCGACGGGGCGCTCGCCGTGTCTTCGGCGCGGCGCGGCCGTTTCATCGCCCGGGTCTGGCGCGAGGGCGAGGCGCAGCGCCGGCCGCGGTTCTGGCACAGCGACCGGTTGAGCCGGGTACGCTGCGACCCGCTTGGCTGCATCTACCGGCTGGATGGCAGGTTGATCGCCTTCCCGGCCGACCCGGCGGCTTTGGCGGAGGACTGCCGGCGCGCCTTCATGATCGTGGCGGACTTCGATGTCCGGCGACGGTGTCCCACGGTCCCATGGGCAATCGACCGGCGGACGCTGATGCGCAACGGCAGCTACGCAATCGGCATTTCGGCGGGGCGGGTGACGATCCGCACCGACCGGGACGTGCGCGGCGACCGGCCCTGGGTCAGCCGCCCGCCCATGCAGACGCGTCAAATCCGGTTGGCGCGCGGGCGCGCCGTGGCCGATATAAGGTAATCGGGAATTTGCCCATTTCCCCCGCTCCCGTTCGCCGCTAAGGAACCGCCATGCGCAGAACGATCTCCTCCGGCTCCCGTCTGGAAGCCGACTACGCCTTTTCCCGCGCCCTGGTGGACGGGGACTGGGTATTCGTCGCTGGCACGACCGGCATGGACTACGAAACCGGCGAGATGCCCGACGATGCGGCGGCGCAGGCCGAGCAGGCCTTCCGCACCATCGAGCGTATCCTGAACGAGGCCGGCGCCTCGATCGAAGATACCGTGCGGGTGCAGTACACGCTGACCGATGCCGCCGACCTGCCGGCCCTGCAGCCGGTCATGCACCGGTGGTTCGATACGGTGCGCCCGGCCGCGACCGCCGTGATCGCCGGGCTGGTCGACCCGCGCATGAAAATCGAGATCGAAGTGACCGTCCGGAAGAGGACCGCCCCATGAACCCCATGAACAACGTCCTGATTACCGGCGCGGGCCGCGGCATCGGCCTGGAATTCGCCCGCCGCTTCGCCGCCTCCGGCGCCCACATCCACGCAACGGTGCGCGATCTCGCCAAGGCCGACGCACTGCGCGCGCTGGGCGCGTCGGCGACGATCCACACCTGCGATGTCACTTCGGATGCCCATGTCGGGGCGCTGGCCGACCTGCTGGGCGATACGCCGATCGACATCCTGATCAACAATGCCGGCATCCTGCTGGGCCGGGGCGAAACCTTCGATACGCTCGAGGTCGCCGATCTGGAGGAGACGCTGCGGGTCAACACCGTGGCGCCGGTGCGGGTGATGCAGGCGCTGGCCGGCAACGTGGCGCGTTCGGAGCGCAAGCTGATCGTCAACATCTCCAGCCGCATGGGCTCGGTCAGCGAGGCGAGCGGCGGCAACTATTCGTATCGCGCCTCCAAGGCGGCGCTGAACATGGCGGTGAAGGTCCTGGCGAACGACCTGAAGGGCCGCGGCGTCACGGCGATCGTCGTCCATCCGGGTTGGGTACAGACCGATATGGGCGGGCCGTCGGCCGCTCTATCGGTGAAGGAGAGCGTCGACGGGCTGATGAAGGTGATCGACGGAGTCGGCCTTCGCGACACCGGCAGCTTCATCAACCACGACGGCAGCCGGATTCCGTGGTAGGGCGCGCGTCCTTCGAGACGGGCGTTTCGAGACGGCGCTTCGCGCCTCCTCAACGCCCTCCTCAGGATGAAGTTGAGTATAGTGAACTATCAAGTCTCTTCATCCTGAGGAGAGGCTGAGGAGCGGTTCGCAGGACCGCATCTTGAAGCCTCGTCTCGAAGGACGGCCGCCCCAATGAACCGATATCGAAGCCGACCATGCTGACCGACGACCAGATCATGATCCGGGACACCGCCCGGCAGTTCGCGCAGGAGCGGCTGGCGCCGACGGCGGCCGAGCGCGACCGCACCGGCGAGACGCCGCGCGGATTGCTCGCCGAGATGGGCGCGCTCGGCTTCATGGGCATGACGATCCCGGAGGAGTGGGGCGGGGCGGGCGCCGATACGGTCGCCTACGTTCTGGCAATGGAGGAGATCGCGGGCGGCGACGGCGGCGTCTCGACCGTCATGAGCGTCAACAATTCGCCGGTCGCCGCCGCGCTCTTCGGCTACGGCTCGACCGAGCAGAAGGAGCGCTTCCTGAAGCCGCTGGCCCGCGGCGAGATCAACGCGGCCTTCTCGCTCACCGAGCCCCAGGCCGGCTCCGACGCCTCGAACCTCAAGACCCGCGCCGAGAAGCGGGGCAACAAATACGTCCTGAACGGCGCCAAGCAGTTCATCAGTTCGGGCGCGACGGCCGATATCAACCTGATGTTCGCCGTCACCGATCCGGCGGCCGGCAAGCGCGGCATCAGCGCCTTCATCGTGCCAACCGACACGCCGGGCTACAAGGTCGTGCGCAAGGAGGAGAAGCTCGGCCAGCGCTCGTCCGACACCTGCGCACTGATCCTCGAGGACATGGAGGCGACGCCGGACCTGCTGGTCGGACAGGAGGGCGAGGGCTACCGGATCGCGCTCGCCAACCTGGAGGCCGGCCGCATCGGCGTCGCGGCGCAGGCGACCGGCATGGCCCGGGCGGCCTATGAGCACGCCGTCGCCTATGCCAGGGAGCGGGTCTCGTTCGGCAAGCCGATCGTCGAGCATCAGGCGGTCGCCTTCCGCCTCGCCGACATGGCGACGCAGATCGAGGCGGCGCACCAGATGGCGCTCAACGTGGCGCGGCTGAAGGACGCCGGCCGGCCCTGCCTCAAGGAAGCCGCCATGGCCAAGCTGTTCGCCAGCGAAATGGCAGAACGTGTCTGCTCCGACGCCATCCAGGTCCACGGCGGCTACGGCTATCTGCAGGATTTCCCGGTCGAGCGCATCTGGCGCGACGTCCGGGTCTGCAAGATCTACGAAGGCACCAGCGACGTCCAGAAGATGATCATCAGCCGGGCGATCGCGGCGGAGTAGTCGAAAGAGCACAGCCCGGTTGCGCGGGCCGCATGGCGCGGCCGGGCCGTCCATGTTAGAGCGAGGCCGGTCCCCGTTTCCGTCCGGAGCGCGCCTTGTCCGCACCGCCCGCCGCTTCCGGCGCCGCCGACTTTCCGCATTATAAGCGCAACATCGCCCTGCTGTTCGTCTGCTGGGCGCTGACCAGCACGTCGATGATGCTGCTGATCACGGTGTCGGCGCTGGTCGGGGCCAGCCTGGCGGAGAACAAGGCGCTGCTCGCGCTGCCCATCGCGATCCAGTGGTACGCCTCGGCCTTCTTTACCATTCCCGCGTCCTTCATCATGGCGCGGATCGGCCGGCGCAACGGCTTCCTGCTGGCCGTGACCGCCATGACGATCGGCGCCGGCCTGTCCCTGCTGGCGGTCTACGAGGGCAGCTTTGCCCTGTTCTGCGTCGCCAGCCTGGTGGTCGGCTTCGCCACCGGCTTCCAGTGGTACTACCGCTTCGCGGCGGCGGAAGTGGTGCCGGATTCGTTCCGCAGCCGGGCGATTTCGCTGGTCCTGGCCGGCGGCGTTGTCGCGGCGATCGTCGGCCCGACCCTGGCGCGCTATTCGGTCGACTGGCTGGCGCCGGTGACCTACGCCGGAGCCTATGTCGGCGTCGTCTGCATCCAGGCGACGATCATGCTGATCCTGCTCACCGTGCAGATCCCCCGGCCGCCCAGAATGGCCCTGCGCGGCGGCCGGCCGCTCGCCGAGATCGCCCGCCAGCCGAAATTCATGCTCGCCGTCGCCGGCGGCGTGATCGGCTACGGCGTCATGGTGCTGCTGATGTCGGTGACGCCCAAGGCGATGGAGATGTGCGGCCTGACCTTCGGCGAGGCGACCCATGTCATCCAGTGGCACGTGCTGGGCATGTATGTCCCCGCCTTCTTCACCGGCCATCTCATCAAGCGCTACGGCCCCCAGCGCATCATGCTGGCCGGCGGGCTGCTCAACGTCGCCTGCCTCGCCATCGCGATGGCCGACATCGCGTTCGAGAATTTCCTGGTCGCGCTGCTGCTGCTCGGCGTCGGCTGGAACTTCCTCTACACCGGCGCGACGACCCTGCTGACCGAGACCTACACGCTCGCCGAGCGCGCCAAGACCCAGGCGCTCAACGAATTCCTGGTGTTCGGCTTCGTCGCCACGGCGACCTTCTTCTCCGGCGTGACCCTGCAGCTTTACGGCTGGCAGAACCTGGCGATCGGCACGTTGCCGCTGCTGCTGATCGTGCTCGCCGCCACCGTCTGGCTCATGATGCTGTCCCAGCGCGAGGCCGCCGCGAAGGCGTAAGGGGGTGCTGTGCGCCCCGCCCTCCGTTCCCTGCTCCGTCATATCGACCGGAGCCCCGGCCCGGAGCCTGCCCTGAGCGAATTCGAAGGGGCCGGGGCGGAGCGGAGATATCGTTCCGGCGCGGTGCAACGTCCGAAGCGCTGAACCGGAAAGATTTCTCCACTCACTTCGTTCGGTCGAAATGACGGGGGAGAGAGTCGTGCGGGTGTCAGGATATGTCAGGATTCGTCATGTTCCGTCATGGTCCGGTCCCTGTCCGCGTCAGTGAAGAACGGGAAGAACGGCCTGTCGGGCGCGACGGGTACGCCGGCCGGCCCGCGGGCGCGGTCCTCCGCCGCCGCCGGCAGCAGGCCGGCCCGGTGTAAGGATATGTCAGGATTTGTCGGGGGCGGGCCGCCCGGTGCGCTGTCCGGCATCGGCGCGTCCGCGGCCCCGTGTACGGCCCCGTGTAAGGAATTGTCAGGATTCGTCATCGCGGGCGCCGGCCTGCGGTCCATCCGAACCGGAGTGCGGGGCCGGCGCTCCTCGACGGTGGCGTGCAGGCGCTGGGCCGTCGCCAGCCAGGCCGCCTCGTCGAAATCCGTGTGCCGCTCCAGCGCCCTGCGGCTCGCCCGGTGGGCGGCGAGGGCCCGCTCGGTCCGGTGCCGGCCCCGGCGCACCGCCTCGGCGATGGGGCCTTCGGCCCCGTCAACCGGCCTCTCTTCCGCCGGTTCTCCCGCCTGCTCTCCCGCCTCCTCTCCGGGCAGGGGCCACAGGCCGGCGCGCCGCTGGGCGCTGCGCCGGTCGAGGCCGGACAGTTCGGCCTGCAACCTGATGACCCTAAGCATGAGCGACGCCGAGCCCTTCTCGACCGCCGCGTCCCAGGCCTGCTCGAGCCGGCCGAGCAGGATCTGCGCCTCTTCGCGTTCGACCGCCCGCCAGGCCTGCCGGATGGCGCGCACCCGTGCGGCCACCGCCGGCCGCTCCAGCAGGTCGTGCCCGGTCTGACGCGCCGAGCCCGCGGCATAGCCGGCATCCCGCGCCGCCCCGGCGGCGTTGCCGGTCGCGGCATAGTGGCGGCAGAACTCCTCATGGCGCAGGGTGAGGGGCGGCGCAGGGGGCGGCGCGGGCGGAGACTTCGGCGCGGTTTCGGCCGGGTTGTCGGACAAGGGCCGGGACATGGCGGGCTTCCTTATGTTCGATAAATGTTCCTTTTGAAGATATAGGAAAAAAACATGATAATCAACAATTTTTCCTCTGCCCCGACAAACCCCATCCGTCATTCCGACCGGAGCGGACGCCAGTCCGCGTAGTAGCCTGCCCTGAGCGAAGTCGAAGGGGAGGAATCCCGTCGCAGACCTCGGGGTTCCGTTCGTTGAGTTCGAGCCGGGATCCCTCCGCTCGCTCCGCTCGGTCGGGATGACGGGGAGGGGAGCCCGGCCGGGATGACGGGTTGGGAAGGGCGGCGACGGCCGCTTCGGTCGGGATGACGATGAGGGGGACGGCCGGCCGGGACAATGGGTTGGGGACGTTTGGGTCGGGACGACGGTGAAAGAAGGGCGGGTGACGGCGAAACGCCCGTCTCGAAGGCCCGTCTCGAAGGCCCGTCTTGAAGGCCCGTCTTGAAGGATCGTCCGCATTCGCCGCTACCGCCGGCGGGGGAGCTGTTCTAAAACGGGCCGTCTTCTTCTGGCCGGGCCGGCGCCGTGGCGGTTATCCGTTCCAACCTCAACACCCGAACCGCGCAGTTCCGCGCGAACGACGCGCACAACCGGGCGCTGGTCGCCGACCTGCGCGAGACCGTGGCCGCGGTCAAGCGGGGCGGGCCGGAGCGCGCCCGCGAGCGCCACCTGGCGCGCGGCAAGCTCCTGCCGCGGGACCGGGTGCGCACCCTGACCGATCCCGGCTCGCCGTTTCTGGAATTCAGCCAGCTCGCCGCCCACGGCATGTATGGCGGCGACGTGCCGTCGGCCGGGATCGTCACCGGGATCGGCCGGGTCTCGGGCCGGGAATGCGTCATCGTCTGCAACGACGCCACGGTGAAGGGCGGCAGCTATCACCCGATCACGGTCAAGAAGCATGTCCGGGCCCAGGAGATCGCGATCCAGAACCGGCTGCCCTGCCTCTATCTGGTCGATTCCGGCGGCGGCAACCTGCCGACCCAGGACGAGGTCTTTCCCGACCGCGACCATTTCGGGCGCATCTTCTACAACCAGGCCAACATGTCGGCGCTCGGCATCCCGCAGATCGCGGTGGTCATGGGCTCCTGCACCGCGGGCGGCGCGTACCAGCCGGCAATGTCGGACCAGGCCATCATCGTGAAGGAGCAGGGCACGATCTTTCTCGGCGGGCCGCCGCTGGTCAAGGCGGCGACCGGCGAGGTCGTCAGCGCCGAGGAGCTGGGCGGCGCCGACGTCCATTCCCGGACCTCCGGCGTCACCGACTATTACGCGCTCGACGACCATCATGCGCTCGCCATGGCGCGGCGCATCGTGGCCGACCTGAACATGCCCAAGCCGCTGACGACGACGCTCGGCGCGCCCGCCGAGCCGCTCTACGATCCTGAGGAGCTGTATGGCCTGATCCCGGACGACGTGAAGAAACCCTACGAGATACGCGAGGTCATCGCCCGGATCGTCGACGGCAGCGACCTCGACGAATTCAAGCAGCTCTACGGCACGCAGCTGGTCTGCGGTTTCGCCCGGATCTGGGGCTATCCGGCCGGTATCGTCGCCAACAACGGTATCCTCTATTCCGAGGAGGCGTTGAAGGCCGCGCATTTCATCGAACTGTGCAGCCAGCGCGGCATCCCCCTGATTTTCCTGCAGAATATCGCCGGCTTCATGGTCGGAAAGAAATACGAGGCCGGCGGAATCGCCAAGGACGGCGCCAAGATGGTGACCGCGGTCGCGACGACGAAGGTGCCGAAATTCACCCTGATCGTCGGCGGCAGCTACGGCGCAGGCAATTACGGCATGTGCGGCCGGGCCTATTCGCCCCGGTTCCTCTGGATGTGGCCGAACGGGCGCATCTCGATCATGGGCGGCGAGCAGGCGGCGAGCGTGCTCTCGACCATCCGGCGCGACGCCATCGAGGCCGGCGGCGGCGCCTGGACCGACGAGGAGGAGGACGCCTTCAAGGCGCCGATCCGCGAACAGTACGAGCGCCAGGGCCATCCCTATTACGCCTCGGCGCGGCTCTGGGACGACGGGGTGATCGATCCGGCCGATACGCGGATGACGCTGGCGCTGGCGCTCTCCGCCGCCCTGAACGCGCCGGTCGAAGACACGCGCTTCGGCGTGTTCCGGATGTAGGGCGCGGGTCCGGCAGGCAAGGTCGTATGGCGCCGGCGGTCTCTCGCGAACCGCCGGCAGCCGCACCAGGCCGGAACCGAAAAGTGCTGCGGCTTCGTTCCCGCTGGTTCTATATCTTGCGGATGGCGATTTTCGATACCCTGACCGCCGCCACGGCGCTTGAGACTGCCGGATTCACGCCGAAGCAGGCCAAGGCGGCTGCGGCGCAATTGCACGCTGCGGCGGAAGCGGGGCGTGGCGAGCTGGCTGCAAAGACCGATCTGGACATCACAAAGGCCGATCTCAGAGCCGAAATCGCCAGTGTCAAAGTGTGGACGTTGAGTTGGACCGCCGTCATCGGCGGATTGATCGTCGCCGCCATCAAACTGATTCCGTAACCGGGACTTCCCCGTTCGGGCTCGACCATCCCTGCGCCACTCCTATGCCAGCGGCGGCCTGCCGGTCGGCGAGGGGCTGCCGATGATCGGCGAGGCGGCAGGGCCGCCGCCGTCGCCTAACCGGCCGCGGCCCGTGAAGCGCCGCAGCAAGGCCAACCGACGGCGCCATGGCGCTGCGCATGCTGAGGCCTTCACCCGACGCTCGCATCCTGTATCGCACCCGGCTGCTTCAATTGCTTGTCGTCCCCGTGGGCCTGGCGGTAACGGAGTTCGGCGTACTCGCCGTAGGTGATCGGCGGATACCTTGGCGCAACGCCCGCCTCGCGAAATGGCGGCAGGCACTCGATCACGGTGTCGCGCGGCAGGTTGTGGAAGTAGGCGATCGACTGGCGCCGGGTCGGCTGGCCGGGAACCGGAGGCGGGTTCACCACGCGGTGCTGGGTGGAGATCCAGCGGTCGTTGGTCCAGCGCATCATGGCGTCGCCGATGTTGACCACGAACGCACCGGGGATGTGCGGCACGCCGTTCCAGAGTCCGTCGCGCGTCCGCACCTGAAGACCGCCGGGTGCGTCTTCGGTGCGAAGGATCGTCAGCACGCCGTAATCCGAATGTGCGCCGGCGCGCAGCTGCCCCGGCGCCGGCGGCGCCAGGGGCTCCGGGTAGTCGATAACCCGCAACGAGGAGAGGTGGCCCTGGAACCTGTCCTCGAAGTAGTCCGGGTCCAGCCCGAGTGCGGCGGCGAAGATACGCCTCACCGTTGCCGCAAGGCCCGACATCGCCTCGTAGTACGCGCGCCAGGAGGGTTCCAGGTCCGGCGGGTCGGAGGGCCACCGGTCGCCGAAGAAGCCGGGGCCGTAGTCCAGCGTCTCCTTGAGATCCCCAATGGCCGCCTTGCCGAGGGTCGCCGCCAGCGCTTCCTCGCCGAACGCGAAATGCATCAGTCCGCCCAGGACCGGGCCGGTCTCGCCGACCGCGCTCTTCTCCTCGGCCGGCAAGTCGAAGAACGCCCGCGATGCATCGTAGATCCGCGTCGCCAGCTCCTCGGGGAAGCCATGACCGGTCATCACGAAGAAGCCGATGTCTTCGCAGGCGGCGCGAACCGCGCCGACGACTCCCGCCCGTGCGCGCGCCTCCCCGGCAGTGAACGGGCCGATGTCGATCGTCGGCACGAGACCGACCTCTTCCGGGTGGCGCGTTCCGGCCATGCGATGCACCCCTCGGCGAATCTTCAGCGCGTCCCTCGGGCGCGAGCATCCGGCCCGCCGTCCGGCGCCGTGCAACGCACCTAGCGCAACACGGGATCGCCGGGCAAGCGGCCTCGAGGCACTCCGTTCGGGAATCCGGGCGAACTCGCATCGGTCTGGCGAGCGGAGCCCCCGCGACCCCGGTCCGACCGGCGCGCGCCTGGACGTGGTTCTGGACAGGGTAACGGTCCGCCTCGACGCCGCGACGCCGGCGGTGCGCGACGGCATAATGCACCTGGACCATGCCCAGTTCGAGGCCCTGTTCGCCGGCCTGGACTGGCGCCGGGTGCGGGCTCTGTCGCTGCGGGAGCGCCACCCCGCCCGCCGGCGAGGAGTTGAGCCATACGCAGTTCGGCGGTCTTCGGCTCCGGCACAACTGCATCCCGCATCATGGCGTTGCCGGCGGGCAGGCGCCCAGCGGGACTCAGGTTTCTGCGGTTTCGTCGGAAGCGCTGCGCCGCTGCCGGCGGAGGCGTTCGGTGGCCGGCCGGTCCAGGGTTCCGTCTGCGCCGACAGCAACGCCGTAGATCGCTCCGGCTTCGGCGCAATCGACCAGCCCGTTGGCGACATCGTCCGCCACTGTGGCCGGATCGCGTTCCAGCGGATCGCCCATTCCGGCGCCGCAGATGCCGACGATCTCCAGCGTGTCGCCGGCGCCCAGCCGGTAGCCGCTGACCTTGGCCGGCAGATCGGCTTCGTCGGCGCCGCCCGGGTTGTGAATCATGGCGCCTGGCCGCCCGTCCGCGCCGCCGAACAGGCCGCAGGGCGGATCGCCGGAGCGGTGATCGCCGGTCGATCCGATCGAAGTCGGCGCCAGGAAGCGCCAGCGTTTCACCGAGCCGAGGCCGCCGCGCCAGCGGCCGGCCGCAGGCGCCTCGCCCCGCAGCTCATAGCGCTCACAGACCACCGGCGCGCTCAGCTCCATCTCCTCGATCGGGTTGTTGCGCGTGTTGGCCATCAGATTGTCGATGGCGTCGATGCCGTCCTTGCCCCAGCGCGCGCCGTAGGACCCCTCGTTGACCTCGATCAGCACCCAGTATTGCGACGGGTCGTCGAGCCTGCCGCCGGCATAGGCGATGGCGCTGACGCTGGCCGAGTTGCCGGCCGTCACCCGGGTCGGCATGGCGGCGGCGAAGGCCTGGAGGATCTGGTCGGGAATGCGGTTGATCTGGGCGAAGCGGGCCTCGCAGCCGCGCGGGAAGCGCGGATTGAAGATGCTGCCCTCCGGCGCATAGACCTTTACGGGCCGGAAGATGCCGTCGTTCTGCGGCACGTCCGCCCCGTCGCCGGCCTCGTCGAGCAGCAGCGTCCGGATGGCGAAATTGACCGTCGGGAGCACGCTGCCTTCGAAGGGGCAGTTGAAGCCCGTCTCGACCTCCGGCGACGAGCCGGAAAGATCGACGTAGATGTCTTCGCCGTCGACGACGACCCGGGTCGCAATGGGCAGCGGCACGCCGAAATTCTTGCCGTCGTCCTCCAGCCAGCCGCCCGGCGCTTCGTAGACGCCGTCGGGAATGTCGCGGATCCGCCGCCGCATGCGCGTCTCGGCATAGTCGAGCCAGGACTCGCAGGCGCTCATCACGGTATCGAGGCCGTAGCGTTCGAGCAGTTCGGTAAAGCGCCGGACGCCGAGGCGGCAGCAGGCGATCATCGCCTCGATATCGCCGGCATTGGCCTCCGGCGTGCGGACATTCTCGATGATGTGGTCCCAGAGCGCGTCGTTGCGTTCGCCCTCGCGGTAGATCTTGGCGGCGTTGATCAGCTTGCCCTCGGCGTAGACATCCGGCACGTCGACCGAAAATCCCGGATGGGCGCCGCCGATATCGACCATGTGGCCCGTGCAGCCGGCGAAGCCGACGTGGATATCCTGGAAAAAGATCGGGATCAGGACGCCGTAATCCGGCGCGTGGGACGCGCCGAAATAGGGGTGGTTGTGCAGGATGATGTCGCCCGGCCGGTAGCTGCCGGCATGCTTCCTCTCGATGCCCCTGACATAGGCCGGCAGCGAGCCGCAATGCATCGGCGTCGAATCGCTTTCGCAGAGCTGGCGGCCGAAGCGGTCGAGAATGCCGGCGCCGATATCCTGGGATTCGCGCATGATCGACGAATAGGCCATGCGGAACAGCAGTTCCGCCATTTCCGATGCTGTCGTCTTCAGGGCGCCGCCTATGACCTGGAGCAGCACGGGATCGACCGCGGCCGGTTGCCAGTAGCGCCCGGCCGGCGGCGGGGCGGCCGTGCTCGCCGCCTCGCGGCGCAGGGATTCGAGATCGGGCCGTTCGGCCGGCGACTTGGCGTCCACGGTCAGCGCCCTTCCTCGATCGTCAGATGGCCGTGCGCGTCCGGAATTGCGCGGTATTTAGGCGGTACGACGATGGTGGTGTCTTCCTGCTCGACGATGGCCGGGCCCTCCAGCACGGCACCGGGCGCCAGCCCTTCGCGCCGGTAGACGGCGGCCTCTGCCCGGACCCAGCCGTCGCCGGCGGGGAAGACCGCCGCCCGGGTCGCGATCCGGGCGGCTTCGGCAACGGCCCCGTCGCTTGCCCCGGTGTTCAAGGGCGCGCTGCTGGGGGAATTGCCGTTTCCGGTCGCCGGAACCCGGCCGATCCCGGTCGCCCGCAGGTTGACCAGCTGTACCGGTGCCTCGGCGAAACGGCGCAGATAGTGGCGCTCATGCGCGTGATGAAAGGCTTCGGCCACGGTGCCTTTCCAGCCGTTCCCGAAGTCGGCCGGCGCCTCGACGCCGAGTTCGTAGCCCTGGCCCCGGTAGCGGCAATCGGCGTGGAAGGCGACGGTCACCGCCTCGTCCGCGAAACCGTCCCTGGCCAGTTCCCGGCGCGCCTGGGCGGCCATCGTGCGGTATTTGTCCGCAACGGCCGTCAGGTCGGCGTCCGCAAGGTCCGCCCAGTGACTCGTCATATAGTCGTAGCGGATATCGGTGCTGAGCAGGCCGGCGGCGGCGCCGACGCCGGGGTGAGGCGGGACGACCGCCCTGGGAATGCCGAGCTCGCGGGCGATCTCGGCGGCGAAGGCGGCGCCGGCCCCGCCGAACGCGACCAGCACGAAATCGCGCGGATCGTAGCCCTTGGAAACACTGCCCAGCCGGATCGCGTCGATCATGTGCCGGCAGGCGATCCGGTAGATGCCCAGCGCCGCATCTTCGAGGGAAAGGCCGAGCGGCTCCGCGATCGTGCCTCGGACCGCGCGCTCGGCCAGCGCCGGGTCGATGGCGATGCCCGAGCTTTCGAGGGTTTCCGGGCGGAACCAGCCGAGGCAGACCAGGGCGTCCGTCACCGTCGGCTCCGCGCCGCCGTGGCCGTAGCAGGCCGGTCCGGGCAGCGCGCCGGCGCTGCGCGGGCCGACCTGGAACATGCCGGCCTCGTCGACGAAAGCGATGGAGCCGCCGCCCGCGCCGATGCTGTTGACGTCGACCATCGGCACCATGGCGTCGTAATCGCCGATCCGGGTGTCGAGCACATGCTTCAGATGCATCGCCCCGTCGCGCGCGACCCCGACGTCGGCGGACGTGCCGCCGACATCGAGCGTAATGACGCCGGGATGGCCGATCGACCGGCCGATCGCGATGCCCTCGATCAGCGCGCCGACCGGCCCCGAGGCGAGCAGCGCGACCGGTCGTTGCGCGGCGATGCGCGAACCGATGACGCCGCCCGCCGACGTCATCAGGCGAAGATCGGACCGGATGCCAAGACCGTTCAGCGCTTCGCTGAAGCGGGCGGTGTAGGTCGCTGTCGCCGGCCCGACATAGGCGTTCAGCGCCGTGGTCGAAAACCGCTCGTATTCGCGGTGGAGCGGCGAGACCTCGTGGCTGCAGGTGACGAAGACGTCCGGGCACTCCTCCTCCGCCAGTTCGCGGACGCGGTTCTCGTGATCGGGATTGAGGAAGGCGAACAGGAAGGCGACCGCGATCGCATCGACCCCCTCCCCGGCGAGCGTGCGCAGGGCGCGCCGCGCCGCCTCCTCATCGAGCGGGATTTCGACCGCGCCGTCCGGCGCGCGAATCCGCTCGGGAACGGTAAGCCGGAGCCGGCGCGGCACCAGCGGCGCGGTCTGGCGCGGTACGTCCTGGTAGTTCGAAAAATTGAGTGGCCGCTTCTTGCGCCCGATATGCAGAATATCCCGGAACCCCTCGGTCGTGATCAGCCCGACCCGGGCGCCGGTGCGCTGCAGGATGATGTTGGTCGCGATGGTCGTGCCGTGGACCACCCGGTTCAGGTGCGCCGGATCGAACCCCTCCCGCGCGCTCAGGGCCTCGATTCCGGCGACGGCGGCGCGGGACGGGTCGTCGGGCGTCGACGGCAGTTTGTGGATCGACGTTTCGCCGGTTTCGTCGTTGTGCAGGACGAAATCGGTAAAGGTGCCGCCGACATCGATGCCGATCTGGTACACGCCGCCTCCGGTCGGGTTCGCGCCGCCGCGGCAAGCGCCGCCGCAGCCGGATGGTATACCAGAATAGGGGCTTCGCCTTTCAGGTCAAAGCATTCGCGCGCGCCGCGCCGGCCGTCCCCGGACATCGCCGGTCTCAGTCCCCGGCCGTTGCGTCCTGTTTCACGACGGCGTTCCGTCCGGTCAGGATGTGGTTGCGCATGGCGACCTCCGCCCAGGCTTCGTCGCCCGACCGGATGGCTTCGAGGATTTCGCCATGCTGGCGGACGCTGCGCCGGAAGTCCTCCGGCCCGTACTGGCGGAAGGCGGAGGACAATACCGGCAGGCTGACGACATGCTCGACCAGCGCCTGGAGCTTCCGGTTGCCGGTCGCCGCCACGATCGTCGAGTGGAAGCGCTTGTCCAGCTTGACATAGTCCGGGCCCGGATTGCGCTCCGACCGGGCGGCCAGCCCTGTCATGCCGTCGAGGCAGTCCTGGAGCACATCGAGCGCTTCGCCGCCGATCTTGCGCGCCGCCAGCCGGGCGCAGCGGCTTTCCAGCGCCGCGCCGATATCGAAAATTTCCAGCAGTTCGCCCCGGTCGATTTCCTCGACATAGACCCCGCGGTTGGGTTCGAACCGGACGGTGCCTTCCGAGCTGAGGCGCCGCAAAGCCTCGCGCACCGGCGTGCGGCTGAGTCCCAGCAGAGCGCCGAGATTGCGTTCGCGCAGGCGCTCTCCCGGCGCGATCCTGCCGGTCAGGATCAGCTCGTGAATCCGTTCATACGCCTTCTGATGCGCTGTCGAGGTGTCTTCGGTTGCTGTCATTCGATGTTCAGGCACCGGTTTTCCGGCTATCGTCGCCAAATGGTATACAACATGGTTCCGCGAATAAAGGAGGCGAGGTGGGCGCGCTAACCGAGAGTCTGGTCTCATTCATTGCCGATGCGGACGCCCACACCCTGCCGGACGGAGCCGAGGACGTGGTGCGCACCGGTTTCTGCGACACGGTCGGGGTGATGATTGCCGGCCTCTCGGAACCGGTATTTTCAACGCTTTCGGCGGCAGTCGCGGCGCGCGGCGGCAACCCGGAGGCGCGGGTTGCGCTGGGCGGGCGACGGGCGGGCGCGCCTGACGCCGCGCTGGTCGGCGCGGCGACCGCCCACGCCCTCGATTACGACGACTATGCCTATTCCAACCATGTCAGCGCGGTGCTGGTGCCGGCGATCCTCGCGGAGGGCGAGCATGTCGGCGCAACCGGCGCCGGCATGGTCCGCGCCTATGTCGTCGGCTACGAGGTCTGGCGCGAGATCATGAAGCGCGAGCCGGGGCACCTGTACGACCGCGGCTGGCACCCGACGGCGGTGTTCGGCGCCTTCGGCGCGGCGGCCGCGGCGGCCAGCCTGCACGGGCTGGACGGCGACACGGTGCGCAACGCGATCGGCCTGTGCGTCGCCCATGGCGGCGGCGTGATGGCGAATTTCGGCACCATGGCCAAACCCTATCAGGGCGGCCGCGCGGCCCAGGCCGGCCTGTCGGCGGTGCGGCTGGCGATGGCCGGGGTCGAGGCCGGTCCCCATGCGCTGGACGGCGAAGACGGCTATCTGCTCGGCCTGTCGCCGGAGCGGGACGCCGACGTGACCCGCCCGGCCGACCGGCTCGGCCGGGACTGGGGCATCGTCGCGGAACGGCTGAACGTCAAGCGCTACCCGATCGTCGGCGCCGCCCAGCGCGGTGCGGATTGCGCGATCCAGCTGCACGAGACCGGGATCGACGTCGGCCAGATCGAGCGGATCCGCTACTGCCTGAGCGAACGTCATGCCCGGGTGATGCCGTTCCGCAAGCCGCAAACCGGGCTGGAGGCGAAATTCAGCGCCGAGTTCACGGCCGCCGCCGGCCTGATCGCCGGCGCCCTCGGCTTCGACCAGCTGGAGGATTCGTTCGTGCAGCGGCCGGACGTCCAGGCCTTGATGGCGCGCGTCGAGCCGGTGATCGGCCCGGACGACGATCCGGTCTACGCCTCCGGCGCGCGGGCCGACATCGTCCATCTCGACCTCAAGGACGGCAGCACGGTATCGAGCCGGGAAGTGACCCGCTGGCGCGGCCATGCCGAGAACCCGATGACGACGGACGAGCTGAAGGCCAAGTTCATGGACTGCGCGTCGCGGCAACTGGAGCCCGCGGCGGCGGCGGCCCTGTTCGGCCTGCTGCACGACATTGCGAATCTGCCGTCCTGCGACGCCCTGCCGGTGGTGACGTCGCGCGGTTGAACGCAGCTATCGGTCCGCCAGAACGGGCGATATCGCTTCGGCAACCGCGAGCAGGCCGGCGTCGCTGAGTCGCGGCGAGACGATCTGCACCCCGACCGGCAGGCCGTTCGGGCCGCGATGGGCCGGGATCGTGATGCAGGGGCCGTGCAGCGCGGTCCACATCCGGTTGAACAGGGCCTCCCCGGTCGATTCGAGCCCGGCCGGCGCCTCGCCGATGACCGCCGGCGTCAGCCAGGCGTCATAGCCCGCGAACGCCGCGGCGAACTCGATGCGCGCAACGGCCATGCGGTCGTAGGCTTCGTTGATCTGCGGAATCGTCCGGCCCTTGGCGTTTTCCACCTCGTCACGGAAGGCCGGATGCAGGAGCGCCGGCTGCGCGAGATATTCCGCGCGATAGGCGCCGCGGCCCTCCCAGTGCATGATCCGGTCCTGGGCCTCGGTCAGGCCGTCGAAGGCGGGCGGATCGGCCACGGCCTCGATCGCCGCGCCGGCCTCGGCAAGGCGATTGGCGGCCCGGTCGATCGCTTCCCGGGTTTCCGGCGCCGCCTCGGCCCGGTGCGGCGTCCGGCAGACGCCGATGCGCAGCGCCGGCAGCGCGGCCGGCTCAGGCATTTCCTCCACGACCCCGAGCACGAGCGACAGCCGCGTCAGGTCTTCCGCCGACCGGGCCATGTAGCCGATGGTGTCGAGCGACTGGGCGTAGACCTTGATGCCCTCGGTGCCGATGAGGCCGTAACTCGGCTTCATCCCGAACACGCCGCAGAACGAGGCCGGCCGGATCACCGATCCGCCGGTCTGGGTGCCGAGCGCCAGCGGCGCCATGCCGGCGCCCACCGCCGCGCCCGACCCGCTCGACGAGCCGCCGGGGGTGTGCCCCGGATCGAGCGGATTGCGCGTCGGCGCGGTGCGGCCGAGCGAGGCGAATTCGACCGTCGCCACCTTGCCCAGCACGACCAGCCCCGCGCTGCGCAGGATGGAGACGCAGGCGGCGTCCCGCGCCGGCCGGTGGCCCGGATAGAGCGGCGAGTTGTACTCCGTCGGCATGTCGCCGGTGTCGATCATGTCCTTGATGCCGACGGGCACGCCGTGCAGCGGGCCGCGGGGCGGTTCGGCGTCGCGCCGGCGCGCCTCGGCGATGGCGGCGTCCGGGTCGAGCCAGGCCCAGGCCTGCACCGTCGCTTCCCGTTCGGCGATCCGGTCGAGGCAGGCGCGCACCAGCGCTTCGCTGGTCAGGTTTCCGGCGGCGATCGCGTCCGCCGCCGCAGCCGCGGTCAGTTCCCAGGGCTGCATCATTCCGGCGGGGCGAAGGCGACGATGGCGCCGCAGGCATGGTCCGGTGCGAGCCACAGCCGGTCGGCGCCGCCGTGCCAGGGCAGGTCCGAATCGCGAAAGAAGCGCTGGGTCGCCGCGAAATCCGGGCAGCTTACGGTAAAGCCGGCGGCCCAGGGCAAAGCCGGCGGCATGACGCCGGGAAAGACCCGCTGCAGCGCCTCGGTGTCGAGGAAACGCGCCCGGCCGACCGCCAGGTCGACGCCCGGCCCGTCCGGCGCCCCGGAAACGGCCGCGCCGGAAGCCCTGGCGAAGCGGGCGGCGGCCGCGGCCGGATCGTCCGCGCAAATCAGGATGTCCTGCAATTCCCGCGCGCCGTTGGGGTGATCGTTCAGCGACGCGTCGAACACCAGGTCCGGGGTCAGCTGTTCGACATAGCAGACGAAGGCTTCGGGCAGGTCGGCATCCGGCACCCGGAACCAGCGGAAGCCGGCCATGCCGCGCCCGCCCGGATAGCGCACCTCGCGGCCGGCCAGCGCCGTCGGCGGCGCGTCGATTCCGCTTTCGGTGAGCCGGCTGCGGGCCGCGTCCGCATCGTCCGCCGTCAGCACGACGATGTGGAAGCCGTAGTAGCGTGCAATGGCGTCGCGCAGATGGTGGGTCTCGAGATCGCCTTCGACCGCGGTCAATTCGACATAGGTCCGGCCGAACACCAGATGGCTGTTGACCTGGCCGAGCGGCGTCGCGCTGCCGTCCTCGGCGAGCGCCACCAGTTCGCAACGCGGCGCCACCGTGAAACCGAGCCGGGCGTAAGCCGCTTCCATCGCCTCGAGGTCGGCGCCGACGATGCCGATATGGTCCAGTCCGGGGATCATTGCGGGCGGACTTTCGTTTCTGTTCGCAGGGCGGATCGGCACGGATGGTATACGAAATGCCGGGTCGCCAACAGCGGGTGCCGTTGCCGGACCGGCTCGGGAGGTCCGCAGAGGCCGAATTCCCGCGATTATTGCGGAATCTAGCGCCGGCGCACGGAAATGGCGCATTGCGCAGCATCGCCCGAATTGCATACCATATGGCCCATGGCCATCGAACGCGGTGCGCCGGCAACGCGCGGTCAGACGACGTAGAGGAGAGAACAGGAATGACTCGGTTCGGAAAATGGCTGCTTGTCGCGGCCGCGATAACGGTCGCCAGCGCCGGCACGGCAGGCGCGGCCGACTTCAAGTGGAAAATGGCGACCATTGCGCCGAAGAACAGCTATGTCTTCAAGCTGTTCGTCGAAGGCTTCACGGAACGCGTCAAGCTCTACACCGGCGGCAAGGTCGAAATCACGCCCTACGGCGCCGGCGTGCTCGCCCACCCGTTCAAGGTCTACGACGCGGTCCAGAACGGCACGGTCGACATGGGCTGGAGCTATGCCGGTTTCCTGGTCAACAAGGATCCGACCAACGCCCTGTTCTCCGGTTTCCCCGGCGGCATGGGCCCCGAGCCGTTCATGCACTGGTTCTTCAACGGCGGCGGCCAGAAGATGTATGAGGATTTCCGCCGCAAGCATATGGGCCTGGCGGGCTTCTATTCCGGCCAGGGTACCACGGAAATCTTCGCCCATTCGCACAAGCCCGTGCGC
This sequence comes from Rhodospirillaceae bacterium, assembly GCA_028819475.1. NCBI lineage: Bacteria > Pseudomonadati > Pseudomonadota > Alphaproteobacteria > Rhodospirillales > Rhodospirillaceae > Rhodospirillaceae bacterium. The sequence goes on along the minus strand of JAPPLJ010000001.1, from coordinate 24,584 downwards.
ACGCGCAAGGATCTCGCCGGCTACAAGCACCGCACGACCGGCGCCTGGGCGGCCATCCTGAAGGAGACCTTCAACGGCGCGCCGACGGTCACGCCGTTCGGGGAAATCTTCGGCATGCTGCAGCGCAAGGCGATCGACGGCGTCGAATATGCCGGGCCGGGCGGCAACCTCGCGCTCGGCTATCACAAGGTCGCCAAATACATCATTCTGCCCGGCGTCCACCAGCCCGGCACGATGACCGAGATGTTCCTGAAGGCCGACACCTTCGACAAGGTGCCGAAAGACCTCCAGATGGCGATCAAGGAAGCCGCCAAGATGACGGTGCTCAACACCTATCTCGGCCTGGGCGACACCGACCAGAAAGCGATGAAGGAATACCGGTCGGGCAAGAACGAGATCGTCCAGATGGAAGCGGCGCTGGTCAGCGAAATCCAGTCCGCCGGCCGCGCCTGGATCGAAAAGAAGGTTGCCGAGACGAAGGCGGCGGGCAAGCCGTGGATGTCCGAAATCTGGGCGTCTTACAAAGCCTACCAGGATACCTGGGCGAAGAACGCCTTCACGCGGATCTGGGAAGTGAAGTAACCTTCGCCGACTTCGGACAATCGCCGATTGCGGAAAGCGGCGCCTGGCCGGGGCGCCGCTTTCTGTATTTCAGGACGCCATGCTGAACCGGTTGCTCCGCGCTATCGACGGCTTTTCCAGGCTGGTCGGCGGCCTGGCCATGGCGATGATCGCCCTGCTCGTGGCGGCGATGTTCTACGAGGTGGTCGCGCGCTACGCCTTTCACGCGCCGACGGTCTGGTCCTACGACATCTCCTACATGCTGAACGGCACGATCTTCCTGCTCGGCGCCGGGCTGGCCCTGTCGAAGAACCTTCACGTCCGGATCGATTTCCTGTCCTCGCGGCTGCCGGTGCGGATCCAGCACGGGCTCAATCTCGTCTTCTATATCGGTTTCATCCTGCCGATCTTTACCGTCCTGGCGTATATCGCGACGAGGAACGCCGCGATCGCCTTCCTGACCGGCGAACTGGAGCCGGTGAGCCCCTGGGCCCCGGTCATCTGGCCCTTCTACGCCGGGATCGCGCTGGGGCTGGTCTGCTTCTGCCTGCAGGCCGTCGCCGAAGCGGTCCGCCACGGCATCGGCATCCGGGCGCCCGACCGGGTGCGCCGGCCGGACCGGTCCGAGGCCCATTGATTCCCATGACTGCATCTGGGACGGCATCGGGCCCGGCGAGGGGCGGATGAGCGGAGGCCTGACCGCAGCGCTGATGTTCCCGGCGCTGTTCCTCTTCATCTTCCTGGGCATGCCGGTCTCGTTCAGCCTGGCGGCGGTCGCCCTGCTGTTCGGCATCGGCACCTTCGGGGAAGCGATCGGCTCGATCTTCTTCGACCGGCTGCTCGGGATTTCGACCGCCTCGATGCTGGCCGCCGTCCCCCTGTTCATCTTCATGGGCGCGATGCTGGAGCGCTCCGCGATCGCCGAGCGGCTGTTCCGCGTCATGCAGATCTGGCTCGGCTTCCTGCCGGGCGGGCTCGCCATTGCCACCATCGCGATGAGCGCCGTCTTCGCCGCCGCCACCGGGATCATCGGCGCGGTCGAGGCCGTGATCGGCATGATGGCGATCCCGGCCATGATGAAGCTGGGTTACAACAAGGGGCTGATTTCCGGCACCATCTGCGCCGGCGGCTCGCTCGGCACGATCATCCCGCCGTCGATCGTCGTCATCATCTACGCCTCGCTCGCCGAGCTTTCGATCGGCGAACTGTTCGCCGGGATCATCGTTCCCGGCGGGCTGATGGTGGTGCTGTTCATCCTGTACATCTTCGTTCGCGCCGCCTTGCGTCCGCAGGACGCGCCGCGGGCGCCGCCCGAGAGCTATGCGCTGCCGCTGCGCGAGAAACTGGCGATCACCGTGTCGGGCCTGGCCCCGGCCGTCGTGCTGGTCGCCGCCGTGCTGGGTGCGATCCTGGCCGGCATCGCCTCGCCGACCGAGGCGGCGGCGGTCGGCTCGGTCGGCGCCGTCCTGCTGACGCTCGCCTACCGGGAATTCAGCTTCGACCTGCTGCGGGCGAGCCTGCGCAAGACGCTCACCGTCACCGCCATGGTGATGATGATCGTCGTCGGCGGCAACATGTTCTCCAGCGTCTTCATCGTCATCGGTGGCTCGACGCTGGTCGGCGGGCTGGTCGACGACCTGCAGCTCAGCCCGGCCCAGATGGTGGCGCTGTTCCTGTTCATCGTCTTCCTGCTGGGCTTCGTGCTCGACTGGATCACCGTCGTGCTGATCTGCCTGCCGATCTTCCTGCCGCAGCTCAAGGCCGCCGGGGTAGACGGCATCTGGTTCGCGGTGATGGTGGTGATCGTCATCCAGACGGCCTATCTGACGCCGCCGATGGCGCCGGCGGTCTTCTATCTGCGCACCATCGCCCCGCCGGAAATGACCTACCGCGACATGTATCGCGGCGTCGCGCCATTTGTGGTGCTCGAGGCGATCGTGTTGCTGATCGTGGCGCTGGTGCCCGAAGCGGCAACCTACCTGCCAAAAGTTCTCGTCGGATTCTGATGCGGCCAAGGGGAAAATCCGGTCGCCCCGGACGGCCCCGTACACCCGCCCGTTCCTATGCCGTTCGGCACAGATCACCGGCATGCTCTACAAGGCGTCGGGCTGGACCCACGTCGGAATCACCCGGGGTCGCTGCGGTCTAAATGACCGGGTGGGCCGAATACGCGCCGCAAGCCGATTGGTCCGTCCTTGCGGCTTTGGTGTATAAGCCTGCACGTTAACTGGCGGATGCCGGAACCCGGAGACAGGAATGGACGAAGACCGCCCCAGGACCGTCCTCGCCGAAATCGACGGCCGCGGCGTCGCGCGGATCGTGCTGAACCGGCCCGAGGTCCGCAACGCGATGAACGCGGCCTTCATCCGCGACCTTACCGAAGCGGTGGAGACGGTCGGCGCGGACGAGTCGGTGCGGGCGGTGATTCTGACCGGAAAGGGCAAGGGCTTCTGCGCCGGGGCGGATCTCGCCTGGATGCGCGAGACGGCCGGCTATTCGGTCGAGGAGACCTACGCCGACAGCGGCCGGCTCGGCCGGATGCTCAACCGGCTGAACACACTGCCCCGGCCGGTCATCGGCTTGGTCAACGGCCACGCTTTCGGCGGCGGCCTCGGCCTCGTCGCCTGTTGCGACATCGCGATCGCCAGTTCGGCGGCGAAATTCTCGCTTTCGGAGGTGCGGCTCGGCCTGACGCCGGCGACCATCAGCCCCTATGTCGTGCGCAGGATCGGCCAGAGCCATGCGCGGCGCTATTTCCTGACCGCCGAGGTCTTCGACGCCGCGCGCGCTGAGGAGATCGGCCTCGTCCACGCGGTCGCCGAACCGGACGCGCTGGAGGCGGCGGGGCAGGAATTCGTCGACCTGCTGCTGCTCGGCGGGCCGAAGTCGCAAGCGGTGAGCAAGGACCTGATTTTCCGGGTCAGCGACCGGGAGATCGATGGGGACCTGATCGACTGGACCTCGCGCCTGATCGCCGATATCCGCGCAAGCGACGAGGGCAGGGAAGGGGCGGGCGCCTTCCTGGAGAAGCGGAAGCCGGCCTGGCAGGCCCGGGACTGAGGGCGGCCGCCGCATGTTCGACCGCATCCTGATCGCCAACCGCGGGGAGATCGCCTGCCGGATCGTCCGCACGGCGCGCCGGCTCGGGGTCGAAACCGTCTCGGTCCATTCGGATGCCGACGCCGGCGCCCTGCATGTGCGGCAGGCGGACCGGGCGGTCCGGATCGGGCCGGCCCCGGCAGCGGAAAGCTATCTGGTCGGAGAGCGGATTATCGAGGCGGCGCGGCAGACCGGCGCCCAGGCGATCCATCCGGGCTACGGTTTCCTCTCGGAGAATGCCGGCTTCGCCGAAGCGTGCGCGGCGGCCGGGATCGCGTTCATCGGTCCGCCGGCCGAGGCGATCTGGGCGATGGGCTCAAAAAGCGCTGCCAAGGCTTTGATGGAAAAGGCGAATGTCCCGGTCGTGCCGGGCTATCACGGCGCCGGCCAGGAGCCGGACGTTCTGGCCGAGCAGGCTGCCCGAATCGGCTATCCGGTGCTCATCAAGGCGTCGGCCGGCGGCGGCGGCAAGGGCATGCGCCGGGTCGACCGGGCGGAGGATTTCGCCGCCGCGCTCGAATCGGCGCAGCGCGAGGCGGCGGGCGCCTTCGGCGACGACCGCATGCTGATCGAGAAATTCGTCGAGTCGCCGCGCCATATCGAGATCCAGGTCTTTGCCGACCGCCACGGCAACGCCGTCCATCTGTTCGAGCGCGACTGCTCGATCCAGCGGCGGCACCAGAAGGTGGTGGAGGAAGCGCCCGCGCCGGGCATGACGGCGGCGCGCCGGGCGGAAATGGGCAAAACTGCCGTCAATGCGGCGAAGGCCATCGGCTACGAAGGGGCGGGCACGGTCGAGTTCATCGTCGGGGCCGGGGGCGCGTTCCATTTCATGGAGATGAACACGCGCCTGCAGGTCGAGCATCCGGTGACCGAGATGATCACGGGGCAGGACCTTGTGGAATGGCAGTTGCGCGTTGCCGCCGGCGAAAAGCTGCCCCTGGCGCAGGAAGACCTGTCGATTACCGGCCACGCCGTCGAGGTGCGCCTGTATGCCGAGGACCCGGACCGGGATTTCCTGCCCCGGACCGGTACGCTCCGGCGGCTCCGGCTGCCGGACGGCGACGGCATCCGCTGCGACTCCGGCGTGGCGGAAGGCGACGGCGTCACGGCGCATTACGATCCGATGATCGCCAAGCTGATCGCCTGGAGCCCCGACGGAAGGGCCGCCGCCCTGCGCCGGCTCGGCCGCGCGCTGGCCGAAACCGAAATCGTCGGACTGGAGAACAATCGCGATTATTTGCAGAGGGTTATTGCCGATTCTGCATTTGCCGCGGGAACCTTCGATACCGGATTTGTCGAGCTTCACGGCGACGCGCTTCGGCCGCCCGCCGCCCCGCCGTCCGAAGACGCGCTCGCCTGCGCCGTGCTGGCGATCGAACTGGACCGGCAGGAACGGGCCGCGGCTGCCGCGGCCACCTCGACCGAGCCCTGGTCGCCCTGGCATCTGGTCAACGGGTGGCGCCTCAACGATACCGGCCGCCACGATATCCGGCTGACGCATGACGGGACCGGGCATGTCGTAGCGGTCGCCTACGACGGCGCCGCCTATGTGCTCGAACTGCCGTCCGGCCCGATGGCCTGTTCGATGGCGGAGGACGGCGGCCGGATGCGCGTGCGGGTCGGGGACCGCCGGTTCGTCGCCGGCGCCCATGTCGACGGCGGGACCGTCGCCGTGTGGATCGACGGCCATCGCACGGTTTTCGGCCGGGACGACCCGCTCGCCGCGGTTTCCGAGGCGGAGGAAGCCGACGACAGGCTGGTCGCGCCGATGTCCGGCAAGGTGATCCGGGTCATGGCGGAGGCCGCAACCGCCGTCGAGGCGGGCGAACCGCTGCTCGTGCTGGAAGCGATGAAGATGGAGCACACGATCGTCGCGCCCGGCGACGGCACGGTCGCCGCGGTGCATTTCCGCGCCGGCGACCAGGTCGAGGAAGGCGCGCAACTGGTCGATTTCGAGCGGAAGGAGGCCTGAGCGATGGGTTCTGAGAACGGGCGCGGAGACCGCTATGTCCGGGTTCAGGAAGTCGGCGCGCGCGACGGGCTGCAAAACGAGCCCCGGACGGTGCCCGCCGATATCAAGGTCGACCTGATCGAGCGCCTGGCCGCCGCCGGCCTGCCGGCCGTCGAGTCCGGCGCCTTCGTCTCGCCGAAATGGGTGCCGCAGATGGCGGATTCCGAAGAGGTCTTCCGCCGGATCGACCGGCGCGCGGGCGTGACCTATCCGGCCCTGACGCCGAACATGAAGGGTTTCGAGCGCGCAACCGCCGTCGGCGTCACCGAAGTCGGCGTGTTCGCGGCGGCTTCCGAGACCTTCTCGCAGCGCAACACCAACTGCACCATCGCAGAGAGCCTGGAGCGCTTCCGGCCGGTCTGCGCCGCCGCTGCGGAGGCGGGTGTCAGGGTCCAGGGCTATGTTTCGACCGTCCTCGGCTGCCCTTACGAGGGCGCGGTCGATCCCGGTATCGTCGCCGATCTGTGCGGCCGGCTCTACGGGATGGGCTGTTACCGGGTTGCGCTCGGCGACACGATCGGCGTCGGCACGCCGTCGAAGGCGGCAGCCCTGATCGACCGGGTCGCCGAGGCCGTTCCGCTCACGGACATCGGCATCCATTTCCACGATACCTACGGCCAGGCCCTGGCCAACACGCTGGCCTGCCTGGACCGCGGCGTCCGGACGGTCGATGCCTCGGTATCCGGGCTTGGCGGCTGTCCCTATGCCCCGGGCGCGGCGGGCAATCTGGCGACCGAAGACCTGATCTACATGCTCGACGGCCTCGGCATGGAAACCGGGGTCGATCTCGACGCTGTGGCCGAAACGGGCGCCTTCATCACCGGCTGGCTCGGCCGTGCGCCGGCCTCGCGGGTCGCCCAGGCCTTCGCCGGCCGCAAAGCCGCCTGACCGGAGCATGGCGCTTCACCTGCTCAAGCTGAGCGTCGGGTCGGCCTCGGTCGAAACCCTGGCGCGCTGGCAGGCGACCCGCCTTGCGCGCACCGGCGCGCTGTTTCACGAAACGCGCCACCATCCGCGCCGGGCCGAGGAAATCCTCGACGGCGGCTCGATCTACTGGGTCGTCAAGGGCTTCGTCCGCGTGCGCCAGCGGATCGTCCGGCTGGAACGGCGCGCCAGCCCGGAACGGGGCCGGTTCTGCCGCATCCATCTCGATCCGGAATTGATCCGGACCGAGTTGCAACCGCGCCGGCCGCACCAGGGCTGGCGGTATCTCGAAGACATGAACGCCCCGCCGGATGCGCCGGCCGGCGCCGTGCCGGAAGAGCCGCCGCGCGAAATGGCCGCCGAATTGCGCCACCTGGGCCTGCTGTAGCCGGGCCGGGCCGGCCGGGACGCTACCGGATGAAGCGTTCTTCGGCGATCGCGTCCGCGACATCCGCGGTCGGCCGGTCTTCGGCGTCGGCGCGGGCGAAGATTTCCGTCAGCGTCCCGTCGATCCGGTGCAGCCTGGCCCGCGCCGCTTCGATATCGAAACCCAGCGCAAAGCGCGCGACGTCGATCAGGCCGCCGGCGTTGATGACATAATCCGGCGCGTAGAGGATGCCGGCGCGGCGCAGGGCGGCGCCGTGCCTCGCTGCGTCCAGCACATTGTTGGCCGATCCGGCGACGATCGGGCATTTGAGGCGGGGCAGGGTGGCGTCGTTGACGACGGCGCCGAGGGCACAGGGGGCGAACAGGTCGCAATCGAGCCCGAAGATCTCGTCCGGGCCGACGACGGCGGCGCCGAAATCGCGTTCCGCCCGCTCCAGCGCGGCCCGGTCGATATCCGTAACCGAGAGCCGGGCGCCGGCCTTGTGCAGGTAGTCGCACAGGAAGCGCCCGACATGTCCGACGCCCTGGACGGCGACGTGCAGTCCGTCGAGCGTGTCCCGGCCCAGCTTGTGGCGCACAGCCGACAGAATGCCGATACAGACGCCGTGCGCGGTCGAATTGGACGGATCGCCGGCGCCGCCGGTCACGCCGACGACATGGTCGGTCACGGTCTTGATCGCATCCATATCGGCTACCGTCGTGCCGACATCCTCGGCGGTAATGTAGCGCCGGCTCAGGCGGTCGACCGCCCGGCCAAACGCCTTCATCAACGCCGGCGTCTTGTCCGTCTTGGCATCGCCGATGATCACGGCCTTGCCGCCCCCGAGGTCGAGACCGGCCATCGCCGCCTTGTAGGTCATGCCGCGCGACAGGCGCAGCGCGTCTTCGAGCGCCGCCGTTTCGTCGGCGTAGGGCCACATCCTGCAGCCGCCGAGCGCCGGGCCGCGGTTGGTGTTGTGGATCGCGATGATCGCGCGCAGGCCGGTCGCATCGTCGTGGCTGAAAACCACCTGCTCATGGCCGGAAAATTCGGGGTGATCGAACAGGGTCATCGGTCGGGTCGAACGGGCTTCCGCGCCAAAAATGTCCGGCGGCGCGGTGCCCTGTAGCCATGTCGGTCCGGCCATGCTAGCCGCCGTTCCCGAACCGGCGGCGGGCCGGTCCGGCGCCGGAAACGGGTCCTTTTCGCCACGGTGCTGCTTCTCATGCCTTGGAGATGGTGCGTTTGATCGGCAGTGTCGACCAGATTCTGGTCATCGTTATTGTCGGCGGGTTCGCGGGCTGGCTCGCCGCCGCCCTGTTGCGCGTCCGGGCCCTGAGCATCGTCGGCACGATGATCGTCGGCGTGGCCGGCTCCTTCATCGGCATCGTGCTGTTCCGCCAGTTCGACATTCGCATCGAGGGGTACCAGATCGGCCCGCTGCCGATCGGACACCTGTTTGCCGCCTTTCTCGGCGCCGTGTTGCTGATTGTCGTGCTGCGTCTGGTCCGGCGGCAGCGCTACTAGCCGGGGGGCGCGGGGCGGGATCCCGCAATCGGGCGGCGAGACTGGACGCGGGATTGGCCGACTCCTATCTACGAAACGCAGCAGATCAGCGGATCGATCATGGGAAAGTCCGTCACGCCGCGCAGCCGGGTGCTGCCCGATTCCCAAACGGCCAGCGAAGTTGACGCCTTCCTGCAATCGATGGCGCAGACGCCGGCCGCCGGCGCCGGACGCGGCCGGCTGATCTTCGCCATGGACGCCACGGCGAGCCGCGAACCGACCTGGGACATCGCCTGCGACATCCAGGCGGAAATGTTTGCCGAAACCGATTCTTTGGGCGGCCTGGAGGTCCAGCTCGTCTTCTACCGCGGCATCGGCGAATGCCGGGCGACGCAGTGGCTGACCTCGTCCCGCGACCTCGTCGACCGGATGGTCAAGGTGCGCTGCCTGGGCGGGCGGACCCAGATCGGCCGGGTGTTCAGACACGCGATCAAGGAGGCCGAATCCCAGGCGGTCGGTGCGCTCATCATCGTCGGCGACGCTTTCGAGGAAGCGATCGATCCGGTCTGCGATCTGGCCGGCCGGCTCGGCCTGATGGGCACCAAGGCGTTCCTGTTCCAGGAAGGGGACAATCCGGACGCGACGCTCGCCTTCCGCCAATTCGCGCGCCTCACGGGCGGCGCCTGCTGCCGCTTTGATGCCGGAAGCGCCAAACAGTTGCGCGAGCTGCTTGCCGCGGTCGCCGTCTATGCCGCAGGCGGGCGGCCGGCGCTGGAAGACTATTCCGCCGGCCGCAGCGGTCCGGTGCTGCAGATCACCCGTCAGATCGGCGGCAGCGGCGGATAGATGGGCTGGTTCCTGCTCGGCGTCGCCCTGATCGCGGCGGCCATTCTTCTGCTGTTCTCGCTGCCCCAGGCGAGCGTCGGACAGATCGTCCGGCTGCTGCGCGGCATTGCCATCGCCTGCGCTGCGCTTTTCGGCCTGTTCGGCCTGCTTACCGGCAAACTGCTGTGGGGCGTGCTCGGCCTCGGCGCTGCCCTGGTCATTTACCTGATGGGCGGCTCGATGCCGTGGAATTTCAGGAAGCCGGAAAAGGGCGTCTCCGAGGTCGAAACGCCCTGGCTCAAATTGCAGCTCGATCACTCGACCGGCGGCATCACCGGCGACGTGCTCGCCGGCAGCTATGCCGGTTCCCGGGTCGAATCGCTCGACCGGGACGACCTGATGGTCCTGCTGGCCGAATGCGCCCGCGACGACGCCCAGTCCGCCCGGCTCATCGAGGCCTATCTCGACCGGATGTGGCCGGAATGGCGCAATATCCACCGCGCCGGCCAGGGCGCCTCCGGCCCCATGGACCGGGCCGAGGCGTTGTCGGTCCTGGGTCTGGACGAGACCGCCACCGACGACGATATCCGGCGGGCCCATCGCGACCTGATGCGCAAGCACCATCCGGACCATGGCGGTTCGGACTGGCTGGCCGCCAAGCTCAACCAGGCCAGGGAAGTCCTGCTCGGCGAGTGACCGCGCACCGGAGGCGGCGGCAAAACCGGCTGCGGAACCGGCGGGGGCGCGCATTTTGGCGCGTGGTCACGCAACGGGTTTCGTGCTGCAAACGCCGCGCTTCCCCGCGCTTACGGGCCGGCCGGACCCGCGCAGCCGCAATCAAGCTCCGATCCCGCCCATGCCGAAACCGATCCGCAAAGCCGTCTTTCCCGTTGCCGGCCTGGGAACGCGCTTCCTCCCTGCGACCAGGGCCGTGCCCAAGGAATTGCTGCCGGTCGTCGACCGGCCGCTGATCGACTATGCCGTGGCCGAGGCGGCGGAGGCGGGCGTGACCCGCATGATTTTCGTTACCTCGGGGCGTGACGCGGCGCTCAGGCGCCACTACCGCCCGGATACCGAACTCGAAAAAACGCTGGATTCCCGGGGCAAGATCGCGGAACGCGACCGGTTGGCCGCAATCGTGCCGGAAGGCGTTCAGTTTGAGTTTGCGAACCAGCCGGAACCGCTCGGGCTTGGCCATGCCGTCCGGTGCGCGCGGCAGCATGTCGGCGACGAACCGTTTGCCGTGCTGCTGCCGGATGACCTCGTGCAGGCCGAACCGGGGTGTCTTGCACAATTGTTCGGGCGTTATCGCGAAACCGGGGGCAACCTGCTGGCGGCGGAAACCATCCCGCCGGACCGGACGGACCGCTACGGCATTCTCGATGTCGGCGCCGGAGAAATGGTGCCGGGCGGACTGGCGGATGTCCGGGGACTGGTCGAAAAACCGCCGCCGGCGGAGGCCCCGTCGACCCTGGCGGTCGTCGGCCGTTATATTTTACAGCCCGAGATTTTCGCCGCGCTGGACGGCGTCGTGCCGGGCGCGGGCGGCGAAATTCAGCTGACCGACGCCATCGCCGCCCTGATCGGCCGCCAGCCGGTTTCGGGCTTCCGTTTCGAGGGCGTGCGTTTCGACTGCGGCGACCGTCAGGGCTGGCTGATGGCGAATGTCGCCTTCGCGCTGGACCGGCCGGATTTCGACGGCATCGGCGACAAGCTGCGGGCCTTGCTGGAGACGGCCGGCCGCCGCAACCGGATCGGAGGCGCCGAATGAAAATCGCCATGATCGGAGCCGGTTATGTCGGCCTCGTTTCCGCTGCGGGCTTTTCCGAGTTCGGAACCGATGTCGTCTGCATCGACAAGGACGCCTCCAGGATCGCAACGCTGCGCAACGGCGGTCTGCCGATATACGAACCCGGTCTGGAGGATCTGGTCGCCCGCAACGTCGAAGCCGGCCGCCTGCGTTTCGGGACCGATCTCGAAGAAGCCGTCGCCGGGGCCGAGGCGGTCTTCATTGCCGTCGGGACGCCGTCGCGGCGCGGCGACGGCCACGCCGACCTCAGCTATGTCCACGATGCCGCCCGGGAGATCGCCGGGGCGATCCGCGGCTATACTGTCGTCGTCACCAAGTCGACGGTGCCGGTCGGCACCGGCCGCGAGATCGAGGCGATCATCCGCGAGGTCAATCCGGCTGCCGAGTTCGACGTTGCGTCCAACCCGGAATTTCTGCGCGAAGGCTCGGCGATCGCCGACTTCATGCGGCCCGACCGGGTCGTGATCGGCACCGGCAGCCTGCGCGCGCGCGATGTCATGCGCAGACTGTACCGGCCGCTCTACCTGATCGAGACCCCCATCCTGTTCACGCGCCGCGAAACGTCCGAATTGATCAAGTATGCGGCCAATGCGTTCCTGGCGACCAAGATCACCTTCATCAACGAAATCGCCGACCTGTGCGAAAAGGTCGGCGCCGACGTCCACCAGGTCGCGCGCGGTATCGGGCTGGACGGGCGGATCGGCCCGAAGTTCCTCCATCCCGGCCCGGGTTACGGCGGATCCTGCTTTCCGAAGGACTCGCTCGCCCTGATCAGAACCGCCCGGGACAGGGAGGCGCCGCTGCGCATTGTCGAGGCGGTGGCCGACATCAACGCCGCGCGCAAGCGCGCGATGGCGCAGCGTGTGATCGACGCCTGCGGCGGCGAGGTGAAGGGCCGGACCGTCGCGATACTCGGCGTCACCTTCAAACCGAACACCGACGATATGCGGGAGAGCCCGAGCCTGGATATCGTTCCCATGCTGCAGGCCGCCGGCGCGAACCTCCGCGCCTACGATCCGGAGGGTATGGCGGAGGCCGGCCCGCTGCTTCCGGACGTGACCTGGTGCGACGACGCCTACGACGCCCTGATCGACGCCGATGCGGTGGTGATCCTCACGGAATGGAACCAGTTCCGGAATCTCGATCTGGACCGGGTCAAGGCCCTGATGAAGGCGCCGGTCTTCGTCGATTTCCGTAATATCTACCATCCGCGGGAAATGGCCGAGGCCGGCTTCCGCTACGCCTCCATCGGCCGGCCGCTGGAGGCGATGACCGGTTGAGCGCGCCGTGGCGGTCGATTTCTTCTTCTACGGCACCCTGCGCGACGCCGAAGTCCGGCAGATTGTGCTCGGTCCGGACGCCTCCGCCGGAGCGGCGGAACCGGCGACCCTGGAGGGCTATCGCTGCGCGCCGGTCGAACGCGGGCGCTTTCCGGCCGCCGTGGCGCAGCCGGGCGCCGTGACGCCGGGCGTGCTGGTGCGCGGGGTTTCCCTCGATGCCGCCGCCCGGGTCAGCTTTTTCGAAGATGACGGCTCGCTTTACAGCGTCGCCCTGAAGCCGCTCGGGGTCGCCGATGCCCGAAGCGCGGCGGCGTGGGTCTGTATCGCCGGCGCGGCCCTGCCGGTCGAAGCGGGCACATGGCGTTTCGAAGCCTGGCAACGCCATTGGAAGCCGGGGTTTCTGGCCGCCGCGGCGGCGGCGATGGCGGCGGCTGCCCCGGCCGATCTCCGCCGGTACCGCCGGGTCTGGCTCGGCCGTCTCAGCCGCGCGCCGGAAGCTTGAACGCCATGCAGTTGAGGCTGCGCCGCTTGAGAATCGAGCAGGCTTCGCGGGCCTGGCTGAAGGAGAGGCCGGTGATCCGGGCCCGGTAGATCGCCCGGTTCGACCGGTTGCGCCGGGCCTGGATATGGGCGCCGGTTCCGCGGGCCAGGCGATTGGGCAGAACCTTCTGCGCCTGGGTGAGGCCGCGCCGAGCCCGCCGGTACTCGGTAAAGGCGCCGACCTGGATGCCGAACCGCGACTTGGACTTGCTCCGGCGGGCGGTGACGGCCTTCGGTTTGGGTTTGGCGGCGGCTATCCTGACGGAGACCGGCACGCAATCGATGCCGCGCCGATGCACCGTCCGGCACGCGCGCTGCGCCTGGCGCAGGCCGAAGCCCATCAACCGGGCGAGGTAGATGGTGCGCTTGCGTCCGCGCGACCGGACGATCGCGCCGTTTGCCTGGCGCCGGTAGCTGCGCGGCAGAGCCTGTTTCGCCCGCCGGATCGCCGATCGCGCCTGATGCCGGCGGTAGTACGCGCCGACCTGGACGCCATGAACAACGCGCCGGCGCACCGTTGAACTGCGGGGTGGCCGCGCGACCGCGGCAGGGCGCGGCGCCGCCACCGCCGACGATGTCAGCGACAGGCCGACCCGCGCCTTGTCCGGGCGTTTCTTCGGCAGCGCGGCGACCTGCCGGGACGGGCCGCTTCGGCGCGCGGCGCCCGGTTTGGCCGTGCCCGATTTGCGTGCAGTCCTGACCGCCGGCTTGCCCTTGATGCTGCCGCGCATCGCGATGCGAACGTAGCCGCGCGGCCTCTTGCGCAGATAGGTCGTGTTGTGCGCCGTGCGCCATCCGCCGGCGAGAAGGCGCTTGGTCTTCCAGTAGCGGTGGTTGGATGTCCGCGCACCCAGAACGACCGTAATCAGATGGATGTTCCCGTTACGGGCGCTGGTCACGAGATTGTAGCGCGCGCGCCGGGTGTAGCCCGTCTTCATTCCTTCGACATGGGGATGGGACTGAAGCAGCCGGTTCGTGTTGCGGAAGCCGCGCCGGCCGAACCGGTAATAGCGGGTCGAGAAGACCTTTGCGTATTGCGGATAGTGGTGGACCAGGGACCGGGCCAGGATCGCCATGTCCCGCGCGGTCGTCCGCTGGCCGCGGGCGGGCAGGCCGGAGGCCGTGCCGAAAACGGTGCGGCGCATGCCGAGCTGGCGCGCGCGTTGCGTCATGAGACGGGCGAACCGGCGTTCGCTGCCGGCAATTTTCTCGGCCAGCGCCGCCGCGGCATCGTTGGCCGATTTGATCGCCGTCGCGTAGACCAGGTCGCGGACCCGGACGCGCTGCCCGGTGCGCAGATAGAGCTTCGACGGCTGCCTCCGCGCCGCGTATCGGGAAATCCGCACCCGCGTATTCCAGCCGAACCGGCCGCGCGACATGGCTTCGAAGGTCAGGTAGAGCGTCATCAGCTTGCTGAGCGACGCGGGCGGGTGGCTGGCGTCCGCGTTGTGCGCCTGAAGCACGAGGCCGCTGCGGGCATCGATCGTGATCGAGGATTTCGTGTAGGCCCGTGCCGGTTCGACCGCCGCTGTCGCGGCAAGGCCGGCCGCAAGGCAGATGGCTGCGGCAACGCGCCCGGCAGAACGCATTCGCTCTCCGGTGCGCGGATCCGGACCGCACGCCGGCATTGAGGCTGTCAAGCCCGTCTTACCCATGAAGCTGTTCCGGCTCCCGATCGCATGCAACAGTCCGCGGTCTGCCGGCCGCCGCCCCTGGCAGCGTCGCGGCAGGGTTACTCTCCCCGCACTCCGCATCGATTACGCAGGTTTCGGCGGAATATCCCGCCGCGACCGGTCGGCCGTTCCTGCGTCAGGCTTGTGTCGCCTACCGGATAGAAATCCTAACATAGACGTATCTTGAACGGATGTCAAAAATTCCTTTGCCGGCCGGATTCGGCGCCCCGCCGCCGCCCGGGATCAAATTCGATCTTCACCGGAGACTGTGCTTTGCCCTATCATTCCCTACCTTAGAGTGCCGGAGCGACGGCCGGCGGCAACAGGGAAACCCGGCGCCGGGAAGCAGGCGTGAACGAGACGGAATTGAGCGACCCGGAATGAGCGACTCGATATGAGTGATCCTGAATGAGTGATCCTGAATGAGTGACAGGGATCGTAACGGCGACGACGGTCAGACCGGCGTTATCGTCCGGTCGAAGACGCGCACGAAGAAGCCGGCGCTCTACAAGGTGCTGATGCTGAACGACGACTACACGCCGATGGAATTCGTCGTCCATGTGCTGGAGCGCTATTTCGGCAAGAGCCGGGAAGAGGCCACCCGCATCATGCTTCACGTCCATCAGCGCGGCGTCGGCGTCTGCGGCGTTTACACCTATGAAATCGCGGAAACCAAGGTGAACCAGACCATGGAACTGGCGCGCAAGCACCAGCATCCGCTGCAATGCACCCTGGAAAAGGAATGACCTCTTGAGGGACGGGCTGAGGGACAGGCGCGATGCTGTCGTCAAATCTGGAACGTAGCCTCCACCGTGCGCTGGCGCTCGCCAATGAGCGGAGCCACGAGTTTGCGACGCTGGAGCATCTCCTGCTGTCCCTGGTCGAGGATCAGGACGCGCTCTCGGTCCTGCGCGCCTGCAATGTCGACGTCGACAAGCTGCGCGCCGACGTCTCGGACTATGTCGACACCGAACTGACCGGCCTGGTCACGGACCGGGACGAAGACGCCAAGCCGACGGCCGGCTTCCAGCGCGTCCTCCAGCGCGCCGCGATTCATGTCCAGTCGTCGGGCCGCGAAGAGGTGACCGGCGCCAACGTCATCGTCGCCATGTTCGCCGAGCGCGAGTCCCACGCGGTGTATTTCCTGCAGGAGCAGGACATGACGCGCTTCGATGCCGTCAACTACATCTCCCACGGCATCGCCAAGGTGCCGGGCGAGGACGCGGCGCGGACGCCCGAAGGCGCGGACGATGACGCCGGCGGCGAATCGGTCGTCAAGCAGGGGACGGAGGCGCTGGCCGCCTATTGCGTCGATCTCAACGCCAAGGCGGAGGACGGCCGGATCGACCCGCTGATCGGCCGCGAGGCCGAGGTCGAGCGCACCGTCCAGATCCTGTGCCGGCGGACCAAGAACAACCCGCTCTATGTCGGCGATCCGGGCGTCGGCAAGACGGCGATCGCCGAAGGCCTGGCGCGCCGGATCGTCAACGGCGAGGTGCCGGAGGTGCTGGGCGAATCGACGATCTACGCCCTCGACATGGGCGCATTGCTTGCCGGCACCCGTTATCGCGGCGACTTCGAGGAGCGGCTCAAGGCGGTGCTGAAGGAGCTGGAGAGCACGCCGGGCGCCGTCCTGTTCATCGACGAAATCCACACGGTGATCGGCGCCGGCGCCACCAGCGGCGGCTCGATGGACGCCTCCAACCTGCTCAAGCCGGCCCTGCAGAGCGGCACGCTGCGCTGCATCGGATCGACCACCTACAAGGAATTCCGCAACTATTTCGAGAAGGACCGCGCCCTCGTCCGCCGCTTCCAGAAGATCGACATCCACGAACCGTCGCTCAAGGATTCGATCAAGATCCTGCGCGGCCTGAAGCCCTATTACGAGGAGCATCACAGCGTCCGCTACACGAGCGACGCGCTGACGGCGGCGGTCGACCTGTCGGCCCGCTACATCCATGACCGCAAGCTGCCCGACAAGGCGATCGACGTGATCGACGAGGTCGGCGCCGCGCAGAATCTGGTGGCGCCGTCGAAGCGCAAGAAATCGATCACGGTGCGCGATATCGAGGATGTCGTCGCCAAGATCGCGCGGATTCCGCCCAAGAACGTCTCGCGCGACGACAAGGAGACGCTGCGCAACCTGGAGCGCGATCTCAAGCGCATGGTGTTCGGTCAGGACAAGGCCATCGACGCGCTGGTTGCGGCGATCAAGCTGGCGCGCGCCGGGCTGCGCGAACCGGAGAAGCCGATCGGCAACTACCTGTTCTCCGGCCCGACCGGCGTCGGCAAGACCGAGGTCGCGCGCCAGCTCGCCATGACGCTCGGCGTCGAACTGGTCCGCTTCGACATGTCGGAATATATGGAGCGCCACAGCGTCTCCCGGCTGATCGGCGCGCCTCCCGGCTATGTCGGCTTCGACCAGGGCGGCCTGCTGACCGACGCCATCGACCAGAATCCCTATGCCGTGCTGCTGCTCGACGAGATCGAGAAGGCGCATCCCGACCTGTTCAACGTGCTGTTGCAGATCATGGATCACGGCAAGCTGACCGATCACAACGGCAAGCAGATCGATTTCCGCAACGTCATCCTGATCATGACGACCAACGCCGGCGCCATGGACCTGGCGAAGGCGGCGATCGGCTTCGGCCGCACCGTGCGCGAAGGCGACGACAAGGAAGCCATCGACCGCATGTTCTCGCCGGAATTCCGCAACCGGCTCGATGCGACCATCGGCTTCGCCAGCCTGCCGCCGGAGATTGTCCGCCGTGTCGTCGACAAGTTCGTCATGCAGCTCGAGGAGCAGCTCGCCGACCGCGGCGTGACCATCGAGCTGGACGACGACGCGCGCGGCTGGCTGGCCGAGAAGGGCTACGATCCCAAGATGGGCGCCCGGCCGCTGGCCCGCCAGATCCAGGAGCATCTCAAGAAGCCGCTCTCCGAGGAGCTGCTGTTCGGCGAACTCGCCAAGGGCGGCTCGGTGCTGGTCTCGCTCAAGGACGGCAAGCTGGATTTCAAGGCCCTCAAGAGCCCGGCCGGGCGCAAGAAGGGCAAAGGCGGGAAGAAAGCGGCGTCCGAAGAGACAGACGCTTCCGGCGAACCGGCGGTCGAACCCGAAGACGCTTAACCCGGATTTCTCACAAGAATTGTCGCCCCGGCCCCCGAGCCGGGGCCCAGGGCTATCTGGCAAGGCGGTAGATACAGGTCCGGGCGAAAGCAACGATCCGCGGCGCTGCGCAGGTTGGAATGCAGGGCTGCGAAAACCTTACCGCCAATCTCCGAACCTACCGTTCGTTGTGCGACTCTGGACCCCGGCTCGGGGGCCGGGGTGGCATGAGGTCTTTACGCTAACCGATTGGTGTGAAAGAAATTTCTTGGACGCAAGCCGCGGATGCGCCCATTCCTGGCGAGAAATCCCGGTTAGCCGTCCGTCTGCCGGTAGGGCGAGTGGCGGGACATGATCCGCATCTCGTGCAGGATCGCCGCGCTTTCCCGCTTCAGGAAATCCTCGACGGCGTTGCGGAAGCCCCGGTCGGCGATCCAGTGGGCGCTCCAGGTCTCGACCGGCAGATAGCCGCGCTGGACCTTGTGCGGCCCCTGGGTGCCCGCTTCGACGCGGTTCAGGCCCCGTGAAATGGCGAAGTCGATGGCCTGGTAGTAGCAGGTCTCGAAATGCAGGAACCGGATGTCGGCGGCGCAGCCCCAGTTGCGGCCGAAAAGGGCGTCGGCGCCGATGAAGTTGAGCGCCCCGGCGACCGGCGCGCCGTCGGCCGTTGCCCAGATCAGCGCCACCTTGTCCGGCATGCGCTCGTGGAGCAGCCGGAAGAACCGCCGGGTGAGGTAGGGATAGCCCCACTTGCGGTCGTAGGTATCGGTGTAGAAGCGGTGGAAAATGTCCCAGTGCTCGCTGCGCAGGTCGCCGCCGGTCAGCGCGCGCACGTCGATCCCGACCGCGGCGACGGCGGCGCGTTCCTTGCGGATCGTCTTGCGCTTGCGCGAGGCCAGCGCGCCCAGAAATTCGTCGAAGCTGCGATAGTCCCGGTTGTGCCAGTGATACTGGAAGGCGCGGCGGCGCAGCAGGCCAAGATTCTCGGCGAGATCCGCTTCCGCTTCCTTCGGGAAGGTGATGTGCAGGTTGGTGACGCCGATGCGCCCGGCGATGCGTACCAGCGCGTCGACCATCGTGCGCTGCAGGTCGCGCCGGCGCGGGCCCGGCGGCACCAGCAGGCGCGGCCCGGTCACCGGGGTGAAGGGCACGGCGACGATCAGCTTGGGATAGTAGCGCCCGCCGGCCCGCTCGTAGGCGTCGGCCCAGCCCCAGTCGAAGACGTATTCGCCCTGTGAATGGTTCTTCAGATACATCGGCGCGACGCCGAGCACCGCCCCGGCCGTATCCTCCAGCACCGCATGCTGCGGCAGCCAGCCGGCCTCGGCCCCGACCGAGCCGCTTTCCTCCAGGGCGTTGAGGAATTCCCACGACAGGAACGGGTTTTCCGCGCCCGCGCAGCGGTCCCACACCGCCCGGTCGACCCGGGCGACGGCGTCCACGGTGCGGACGGCGAAGGTTTCCGGGCCGTCAGGCATGGCGCGCCCGGCAGCGCGGCCCGGCCGCGGTCCGGCCGTTGCGCAGCGCCATGTCAGGAAATGTCATGTTTCGTCATGGTCTGTCATGAATCGTCATGGCACCCCCGCGCCCTGCCGCATCGATCCGTAGGGGAGGGTTTCAAACCCTCCCTACATGGCCGTTCCTGTTCGAAAGGAGCCGATGGTCCTTCCGAGCCCCAAATGTGTCACGAAATGTCATGGTCTGTCATGATCCTGCATTTCCACCTTCCATTGCCGCCCCGGACTTGATCCGGGGCCCAGGGATGATCCGAAAGATGTTTGCCTGTGGCCCTTGGGCCCCGGATCTCCGCTGCGCTCCGTCCGGGGTGGCACGGAGGAGTGGCAGTGAGTCCGGGATGTGTCATGAAATGTCATGCTCTGTCATGGCCCATCGGGAAGGAGGCTGAATCGCGGACACCGGCCGCTTGACAGTCGGTTAAATGTAGAACAAACATAGAACAATACATGAATATATGCAAGGGGACCGGCCATGAAGGATCCGAGGCAAGCCCACAGCTACAAGGGTCTGCATCCGATTGCCAAGGCGGTCACAATTCTTCTGGCTCTGGGAATCGTCGCGGCGGCCGTCGACCTGGGCCATGACATCCACCTGCTCGTTCTGCTCGACGCCGTGATCGAGGAAAGGAGCAGGGAGGCCGTGCTGGACATGGCGGCGGCGTTCGAACTGGGCGACAGGATTCTCTTTCCGACGCTCGGCATCGTCGCGGTCACTGCGGTTGCATTCCTGGTCTGGGTCCACCGCGCCAATGCGAACGCCCATGCCCTCGGCTTCGCGGACCTGAAGTTCCGGCCCGGCTGGGCGGTAGGCTGGTGGTTCGTTCCGATCGCCAACCTGGTCCAGGTGCCGAGGGTGATGCTGGAGCTTTACCGCGTCGCCCTGACGGGCGGTCCCGCTGGCCGGCTCGGTCAGATCGGTAGCGCCCCCGTCATCGTCTGGTGGCTGCTGATCCTGTTCGCGAACGGCGCCGACCGCTACGGCGCCGGCCGGATCGGCAGCGAGGAAGGATTCGAACCGTTGCGGCAGGCGCTGATCGCCTATATCGCCGGGGACGTCATGTTTCTGGTTGCCGGCGCGCTCGTGATGTGGCTCGTGCGCCGGATCACCGACGGCATCGAAAGCGCGAAAGCGGCGGCCGACCGGGCGGAGAGGGAGGCTGCGCGCGGGCGCGCGTGATCTTTCGGAGCGCCTCGCCGAAAGGCACTTTTCAGAGCGTACGGCACATCGAATCCCCCCTCCCCTTGGGGGAGGGGGTTAGGGGGAGGGGTATGCGGCCTCCCGTTGTAGTGCCAGAATCGGGCGCGTCGCTGCTGTGGCTGGCAACCCCTCCCCTTGCCCCTCCCCCAAGGGGAGGGGGATTCGGATAGAGCTCTCTTCGCGTAGAAACCCCTTGGAGGAGGGGATTTCCGCGCCTTTTTTCACAGTAGGGGTCAATCCGTTCGGCGGCCCCGTTCACCCGCCTTCGAGGGCGATGCGGTGGCTGTCGAGCAGGCCGGGGGCGCGGGCCGGGTCGCCGCGGCCCCAGCCGCATTCGGTGGCGATGCCGAAATCGGCCACGGTTTCGGTCGCGGCGGCGATGCGGCGCCGGTCGCCGTCGCGGTCGTCGTGGTGGATGATGCCGAGATAGAGCTCGCAGCCCGCCGGCAGGCGCAGGTCCGCCAGCGGTGCGTAGTAGGCCGCATCGTCCCGGTGTTTGGGCGCCGGGACGTGGACGAACTGCAGGGAGCGGTCGAGCCCGGCCAGGATGCCGTGGGTCATCTCGACCGCGTTGGCGAGGTCGGCCGGCATCACGACATGCTCGTCGTTCGGCGTGCCGTAGCACAGATGGTAGCCGAGCTCCGCCGCTTCCGGCACGGCGTTGCCAAGGCGGGCGAGCATCCCCGTGATGTCGTCCTTGTAGCTCGCCGGCCGGTTCGGGAAGTAGCCTTCCCAGGCGAGCACCTCTTGGCAGACGTCCCACTGGATCGCCAGGTCGCCGTGGGGAATCGCGGCGCAGATCTTCGCCAGGTCGGCCTTGAAGCCGCGCTCGTAGGCGGCGAAGAAGTCCGGCCGCGCCGCCGGCGAAACGAACCAGTAGCCGATCGCCATCGGCGTCGGCAGGCAGACCTGGAAGCGCATGCCGGTCGGCAGCGTCCCGGCCTCGCGCAGGGCGGTGAAGCGGGCGTAGGAGGCGATGGCTTCGGGCGCGTAGCCGGGGTCGAAGTCGACCGTTGCCGGATCGACGCCGGCTTTGAAGCGGAACAGCTCCCATTCGCGGATCAGCTTGCCGTCCCACTGGTGGATGCGCTGCATGTCCTCGTCGGCGGCGACCTCCATCGCCGGATGCTCCGCCACCTTGGCGCGCTGCCAGAAGATCCAGCGCGCCCGCTCCCCGGTCTCGCCGTCCGGGATGCGCTTCAGATGCCCGCCGAGCCGGCCGGCGATCTCGCGGAAGGTCGTATCGGCGTCCGGATAGGGCAGGCTGCCGACGAGGTGTGCGCAGGTGAGGGGCATGGGGGAGTCTTTCAGGTTGCCGCGGCGCAGCGCGTGGCCGGCATGGAAGCAGCGCCGGCCCACGATGGCAAGAGGCGCGCGCCACGTTTGCGTGCGGCACTCTCCATCCCGTCATCCCGACCGAGCGCAAGCGAGCGGAGGGATCTCGGCTCGGCCCAGGGAACAAGCGCCATCGTGCGGCGACGAGATTCCTCCACTCCGCCCCGGATTTGTTCCGGGCACGCACGACAGCATGGCCAATCCCCGCCATCATCCGCCGCTGGACGCCGAGGGTATGATACAGCGTTGTAATAGTTGATGATTTTCCATCCTCTCCGGTTTCGCGGCCCTTGACTTGCCGCCAGATATCGCCTTCAATCGACCCCGACTTGATGCCGTCCGTATGCGGTTTGATGACTGAAATTCGGGCGATTCCGGACCGAGCGCGACGAGGCCGAAGAAAGCGTTCGGTCACGCAGTGATGGAGGAGACGATGGCACAGAGCGAAGCTGGCCGAAGCTCGGCAGAACGCGGAGTTGGCATCGTGGTCCTTACCATCGTCACCCTTTGACCGAACGCTTTCCGGCCGAAAGCGTTCGGTCACGCAGTGATGGAGGGGACGATGGCACACAGCGAAGGCTGCCGAAGTCCGGTAGAACGTGCAGTTGGCATCGTCGTCCTCATCATCGCCACACCTTGAACGAACGCTTTCACGAGGCCCGGAAAACGCCCGTTCGGTCTCGCGGTGACGGAAGGGGAGGAAGAGGCCGGCGGCGGTTGGGGTGGATAGGCGGAGCCCGGAGTTGCCATCGACTTCCTCATCCTCGCCATCCTTCGGATCGACGCCTTCGGGGAGAACACCATGCCGAAACGGAGCACCCTCAGGCTGACCAAGCGGAGTGTGGACGCACTCAAGCCCGGCGGCAAGGACGCGATCTTCTGGGATCGCGACCTCGCCGGCTTCGGGGTCAGGGTCCACGCCACCGGGCGCAAGCTCTGCATCGTCCAGTCGCGGGGGCCGGCCGGCCTGAAGCGGGCCACCCTGGGGCCGGTGGGTGAGAAGACCGTCGAGGAGTATCGCCGCGAGGCGGCGGCGGCCATCGACCGCATCAAGCGGGGCGAGGACCCGAGGCCGCCGGAGCCTGAGCCCGAGCCCACCGTGGCCGACCTGGCGGCGCTCTGCCTGAAGGATCATGTCGCCGCGCGCTGCAAGCCGGCGACGGCGGAGAACTACCGGAAGTCCATCGACTGCCACATCCTGCCGGCGCTGGGGAGCAAGGCGCTGAAGGATGTCGCGCCGGAAGACGCCGCCAATCTTCACCACGAGCTGCGGGGCACGCCGGCGGCGGCCAACCAGGCGATCTGGGTGCTCTCGAAGATGTTCTCGCTGGCCGAGAGCTGGGAGATGGTCCCGCCCGGGCGCAACCCGTGCCGGCATGTCCGCCACTACCGCGCCACGCCCCGCGAGCGCTTCCTGACGCCGGACGAGTTCCGGCGCATCGGCGATGCGCTGAAGAGCTTCGAGGCAAAGGGCTCGATGCAGCCCTCGGCCATCGCGGCGATCCGCCTCTTGATGCTGACCGGCTGCCGCTCGGACGAGATCCTGACCCTGCAATGGGACGACATCGACCGCGCGGCGCGGGTCATCCGGCTCCGCGATTCGAAGACGGGTCCGCGCATGGTGCCGCTGACCGGGCCGGTGCTGTCGGTGCTGGACGGCATCGAGCGGGAGGACGGCGTTCCCTGGGTATTGCGGGACGCGAAGCCGAAGACCCGGCTCACCTGCCTCTCCTGGCACTGGCGGAAGGTCAGGACGGCGACCGGGCTCCATGACGTGCGGCTTCACGACTGCCGGCACAGCTACGCCAGCCGGGCGCTGGCGCTGGGCGAGGGCCTGCCGGTCATCGGGCGCCTGCTCGGCCATGCAAGGGTCGGCACCACCGCAAAATACGCCCACCTGGTGCGCGACGCCGAGAAGGCGGCCGCCGCCCGGACCGGCGGCAGCATCGCCGCCTGGATCATGCCCGGCGACGCCGAGGCGGCGTGAGGGGAAGAGCGATGCAACAGAGGACGATCTCCAACCGCTCCGTGGCCGCCATGACGGTCGAGCGCGACACGGTGTTCTGGGACCGGACCGTGACCGGCTTCGGGGTCCGGGTCTATCCGACCGGCGGCAAGGTCTATATCGCCCAGGCGCGGGGGCCGGAGGGGCCGAAGCGGGTGACGGTGGGCCGGCACGGCGTGCTGAATGCCGACGAGGCGCGGCAACGGGCGGCGCTGATCGTGACGCGCATCAAGGCGGGCGAGGACCCGGTGCCGCTGCCGCTCGCGGCCCGGGCGAGGGCCAATGGGAGTCCGACCGTGGCCGACCTCGCGGCGCGCTATCTGGAAGGTCATGTCGAGGTGCGGCTCAAGCCGAGGACACAGGCCAAGACCCGCGGCGTGCTGCGCCGCCACATCCTGCCCGCCCTCGGCAAGATGCCGGTGGAGACGGTGGAGCGCCGGCACGCGGTCGAGCTGCACCGCGGGCTGAGCGACCGCCCGGTGACGGCGAACCGGGCGGTCAAGACGCTTTCGCACATGTACCGTCTGGGCGAGGGCTGGGGCCTGGTGCCGGCGGGCTGCAACCCCTGCCGGGCGATCGAGAAATATCCCGAGCGCGGCTGCGAACGCTTCCTGACCGACGCCGAGTTCGCGCGGTTGGGACAGGTGCTGGACGAGACCGTGGAGGCCGGGACCGTCCCGCCCGTGGCGGCGGCGGCGATCCGCCTGCTGACGCTGACCGGCTGCCGCAAGGGCGAGGTGCTGGCGCTGCGCTGGACCGACGTCGATCTCGACGCCGGCGAGCTCCGCCTGCCCGACGCGAAGTCCGGTCCCCGCGCGGTGCAG